>JARGGA010000083.1 GCA_029210805.1 Candidatus Thorarchaeota archaeon | reverse complement strand
GTATTCATTTTGCTGGAGTTGATCCAATTGATGAACCTATTCCCGTTCTGCCAGGTCAACACTATTCTATGGGAGGTATTGATTGCAACAAACATGGTGAAACTCCTCTACGAGGATTATATGGCGTTGGTGAAGCATCCTGCATGAGTGTTCATGGTGCCAATCGTCTTGGAGGGAACTCGCTTTTGGAAACATTGGTATTTGGTCGCGTTGTTGGTCAAGCTGTTGCCACTTACATTGTTGACGTACCGAAACCATCAACAAGCGCAATTGAAGAGGAAGAGTTTCGAATTCGTGAGAAACTCCAAGAGATCTTGTTCCGAGAAAAAGGTGAATCTCCTGCCGATATTCGTGAAAAAGTGACTGAGATAATGGATGCTAAGGTAGGGGTCTTCAGAACGCCTGAAGAGATAGAAGAAGCACTAGATGTCATTCGAGCACAAAGGACGAGATTCGAATCTGTTGCGCTAGGTGGATCTGATAAACGATTCAACTACTCCCTCATCCGTACGCTAGAACTAGAGAATATAATCGATCTTGCCGAAGCAATCGCTCTTGGTGCGCTCATGAGGGAAGAAAGTAGAGGAGCTCATTGGCGTCTTGATTTTCCTACGAGGGATGATGAGAGATTCTTGAAACATACCTTAGCGATAATGTCTGAGGCCATAATGAAAATTGAATACAAGGATGTTAATCTTGGAAAGTTCGAAGTAAGGGAGAGAACCTACTAATGATATTCAGAATCGCCCGGTGTAGAGAAGGTGGGAAAATTACCCATTATGATCAATACAAAGTACAGATTCACAAAGGAATGACTGTCCTTGATGCGTTATTTCAAATTCAGGATAAGATGGACCCGTCGCTCTCATTCCGATACTCATGTAGGGGTGCCGTTTGTGGTAGTTGTGCGATGCTTATTGATAAAGAGCCTCGGCTCGCATGTCGAACTCAAGTTAGTACAATAAAAGAAAATGATATGAATTTGAAACCATTTCATCATCTCACATATTCTCCAGAGGGTTGGGACTCAGAATCTGAAGTGCTAATTGAACCTCTACCTAATTTTCCAGTATTGAAGGACCTCGTCGTTGACATGACGAAATTCTATGACGCATTAGACAAACTCAAACTCTGGGCGGACCCATCAACTGAAGAAGGACCAAGAGCACAAAGCCCTGAAGATAGAAAGAAGATTGAACGATATGTTAATTGTATTCTCTGTGCCATTTGCTATGGCTCATGTCCTGTGAATCATGAGCAAGAGAAGTATCTCGGTCCAGCTGCACTTGCAAAGGCTTGGAGATTCAATCAGGACACTCGAACACCAAACCAAGAAAGATATCTCAATGACGTACAAATAGCTTATGGCGTTCCAATGTGTGACTTGGTGATGAATTGTGTGAAAGCTTGTCCAAAGGGAGTGGCTCCAGGTGGGGCAATAAAGAAAATGAAATCCTAGTATTGCAGAATTCTAGATTGTGAGAACTCTTATACGCCTTTGTAACTTCCGAGATAGGTTATCCTTCTTCTCGCTTGGCACTTGCAATCAGCATCGCAATCTGTCCTGCGTGATGAACTGTATGATATCCTACGATAATGCGAAGAATCGTTTCGACTGATCCTTCTCTTATTCTTGCAGGAGGCGGAAGAGTTGTTTGAGCGTCCAGCATATCCTCGGTCATACGTGTGCAGAGTTGCTTGAAAAGGTCGTAGGCGGCTCTTATCTCAGATTCAAGTTTATTCTGACTATCCGCGGACTGTGATGCTTCTACGTTAAGTTCGATCCCGAGCTGTGCTGCAATCTCCATAACAGTTGCAGATACCGTCCATGAAATATGGCTAACAATCTGGCTTGCTGATTTCTCAATACCACTCGGCATCCATTTCATTAAATCCAAGTCATCACTCATCTGCGTAATGATCCAGTTTCGTGATGCCAATCCAAACCTTAGAAGGTCGCCTCGTCTTCCCATTAACTTTTCTGACACTTTATTTGCCACATCCACGGTGTTATTCAATCTTCCTAGAGACGCGCTATCTAATTCCAAGATTGATAAGTTCGTAGGTACCTCGATTATCGATGTTTTCAAGCCTTGAAGTTGTAAGGTTGATGGCAATTTCTGATGAATCGCATACAATCCATTTTCTAGATGCCTTACATGCGGCAACAGGTGTTGTACCTGAACCCGCGAAAAAGTCCCCCACTAAATCACCTGGATCTGTCGCTGACTCGATTATGCGTTTGAGAAGCAAGAGAGGCTTCTGAGTAAGAAAACCCGTATATTCTTCTGAAGATCCTTGGATTGGTGGAATATCAAACCACAGATCAGAAACCTGGACACCCGGCATATCTTCAAGGTATTGCTTCTTGGTATATCGGCAATTTCGACTTGTATAGATGAGATTGTTATCCCACCAATCATCGAGCGTTTCCTTCCTGTAAAGATATGGTGCAACTCTTCCCTGCCATTCGAATTGTTTCCGCGATTCGGAACGCTGAATGCCTTGTGCTTCGATTTCTATCAGTCTGAACTTTCCTCTCTCATCCTTGTAGCTGTAAGGTTTGAGGGAAGTAATATCGTGAGGTCTGAATACGGGATTAGTCCGGAATTCAGCTATATCACGCGCATAGAGAAGGATAACGTCATGTTGGGAACCAAATCCCCGACTCTGTGTTTTTGGACTGTTTGTTCTCTTCCAGATTATTTCATTTACAAAATTCTGATATCCAAAAATCTCATCAAGAACTATCTTGAGGTAATGCGAGACATGGAAATCGATGTGAACCCAAAGACTTCCATTATTGGAAAGCAGATTCTTCATGCCTTCAAGTCGCGCTCTCATGAACTCTAGATACTCTTCGAGACCTCCCTCCCATTTATCTGAGTAAGTAGTCTTCTCTGTCACGTTTGGGGCATGACCGTTTTTTGGTTCTCCTTTTCTTCTTAACGAATAATCTGTTCCCGAGAAGAATGGAGGATCTATGTAGATTAGACGAAACTTTCCCTGATACTCTTTCTGAAGATAGCTTACGGCATTCAGACAATCCCCTAGAAGAATCAGGTTTCGCCACCACATTGTAATCGATGGACTGATAGATTGGTTCCTTTTAGGTTTTCATGAAATCCGACAGTAATATTAGTCCGATATCTCTCTTGGAATATTCTCTGTCTGGAGGCCATTTCAAATGGATAAAGCCCGTACTACTCTTGTATCTATGATTGCGTTACTTCTGATTTTTCCGGGAGTTATTATTGGACTGGTTCTTGCGGGTCCCTTAACTCCAGCTCAGGCTCCAACCAACGTAGATGTAGCAGTTGTGGGTGCGTCAAGTGCCCCTGCTATTATGACCTCATTAGGACTTGACGAAAGCTCGATTTCGATTTCTGAAGCTGCATCAATTGCTGCCGCAGTTGCAGGAACTCCAAATACAATCATCTTAATAGATACGCCCATCGGGTTGGGTGATCTAGCTTTACTCAACTCATTCCTCACGAATGGTGGTGGTCTTTTCATCTTGCTTGGCCCTTCAATGACAGCAGATGGAACCGGATTCCAATATCTAGGAATTACTACCTCCGATATTCTTGAGGCAAGTCCAGAAAATGCCAACGTAATCACTCGAATGATGGACCAGACTCATCCAATAATGAATATTGATTGGTCATCTGCCCCTCCAACAGAGAAAGTGACGGTACTTCCTGATTTGGGAGCAAGCAGTACTTCTCTTCTTGCTAATGATACAGGTTTCGGAACTGGTGGAGCCCCACTACTTGTACACACCAGTGTTGGATCCGGCAATATCCTTGTGTACACTCCGTGGCTGACTCTGAATTCTACGGCAGAAACACAACAGACGAATTATGAATTAGTACTATGGCCTTACTTCAATTACTTCTTGTACTCCTCAAGTGTATACCTCTCCAGTCAAAGTCCGTTGACCTATGCTGAATGGAGCTACTCACCTGTACCTCATTTCGAGCAGCAACTAATAATCGGAATTCTCGTTCTTGTGATTGGGATTGTAACAGTGTCGTCCTATCGAGGGATGAAGAAAAAATCACAACAGCGGAAGGAAGTGCTCACGGCAATTGAAATGGCTGAGCTTCTCTCGGAAACAGAGGGAGAGGTTGATGAATGGGAGGAGATTGGCATGCATCGACAGCTAGGCGGATTCCTCATTCAGTTATTCATCACTTTGCTTCTTGTGATTCCTAGAGTTGTTCTTAGCGTAATGATTTATCCAACTTTTATTATGCCATTTCCACAAGCCGCAGGTTGGTTTTCATTTAGTGTGAATCTCTTTCTTGGAGTTTGGACACTCTTTGACCTTGGAACCAGTGTTGCATTAGCTAAGTACTTCGCAGAGTATCGTGTTTCTCAACCGGAAGAGGCCATCAAATATGCACAGATCTTCGTTTGGTTCCAATGCATTACTGGTGTTGTACAGATCTCGATAGTTGCCTTTGTGGGATCAATCATATTTCCACATACATATCTTGCACATCTTTCATACGTATTCATTGCACATTCATTATTCCAATTCCCTGGATTTACTCTGCTTTTCATTCATGTGTTTAGGGGAATGAATCGTATAGACTATCAGCAAATAACAAACATACTCAAGTATGTTGTCTTTGATATCGCTGGTCCATACATACTGATACTTCTATTCAGGTGGTGGGGTGCTCAGAACCCTATTTTTGGTGAGGCCCTAGGAGGAGCCATAGGTCAGGCGATAGGGTCGTATTTCTCTGAATGGCTTGTATTCATCGTTTCTATTTTCCTATTCAGAAAGCTTGGATTCAAAGTAAGCACCCTATTTCGAGTAGATTTCAATAGAGAACAAATACGACGTGCAATGAAATTTGGAGCAAAATGGACTGTGGGAGCGGCTACAGTTCCTCTGGTCTGGTTCTATCAAATGCTTTTGATTAGCACAAACCTCCTCAACTGGTCTGCCCTTCAGGGGCAGTTTCAACTTGCTTGGGATCTTGCAATCATGGTCAGTGTAGTAGGTCTCTTTATGGAGAGTATGCTTGGAGGAGTTTCTGAGTCGTATTCACATGGCAAGAAGAAACTGACTGAGCTATATACTGCTCAGGGGCTGAAGTATGGAGCTTTCTTCGTGTTCTGGCTAATTGCTATTCTTGCTGCAACAGGAGCAAGAGCTATTCTAGGTGCGGCGGGACCGAATTGGGCGTATGCAGCAGTACTCCTACAATTCTTCCTGATATTCCAGTTATTTGGATGGTTATCGTGGCTTGGAGATTGGATGTTTGCAGGTGCTGAACGGACAGGACTAGCTGCCGGAGTATGGGTCGCAGAGCAAACCATTAGAGCAATAGCTATGACCTTGTTTGTCATTTACGAACCCGTGTGGTTTGGAATTTATCTTGGTGGAATGCCCGGTATCATTGTTGGATACGTTATCGGATTGGTAATCAAAGATATCATCGCATGGATTGTAATCCGCCGCAAGATATCCAAACCCAAGTTCTACATTTGGCAGACCTATATCGGTCCAGGAATTGCAGCGATAATGGTTTATTTCATCCTGGAGTTCATTGCTCAACAGATTTGGCAAGGTGATTTGATTACCTCTGCGCTGCTATTCTTCATAGCGGTTCTACCATCCTTGTATCTCTACTCATTCTTCAGTGGCTTGACAGGTACTTGGGATGAGCGAACGCTAACTGAATTCAAAAGAGCTTCTGATATGGTTCGGATAAGAGGAATCGGATGGCTAGCAAGAAGGTTCTATGGTTCAATAGCTCTGGGCGCTCGCATCTCTCCACTACATGATAGATTCCCGATTGGTATCTATGATGAAGCAATGTTAGAGGCTGAAGAGCTTACTCTTGAGAAGAAAGAGCTTCGAATCTAGAGAGTGATAATGGGGGTCCATTTCCGGATCCCCATGCACTTGAAAATTGAAAAGATGCAGCGACGATTACATGTCAATATCATCGGTGACTTCTTCGCCACCCTGAGATGCTTCAACGACTTCATCTGCGATTCTACGATTGATTAACGTGACTAGATATCCCGCAATTCTATTACGAACACTTTTGGACTCGACATCGGTGTATTGTTCTACAAGTCGCTTGTTTGTTTCAAAATCAGTTGTGAACTCTTCTGGATAGTATTGCAAGAGGATACGCGCTGCGTTCTTGATATATGAAGGTCGAATACTTCCCACTTGTATCTCACCGTTTAGTTAGTCAGTTTGAGGTTTCCGCCTGACTGTGTTTATAAAGCATATGGTGGCTCCATTTTCGTAGGATGTGCATCACTCTTGTTGTACGAGAGATTGGCTCAAGCATATGAAGAGATCGAGTCCACATCTGGCTCGCTTGAGAAGACGAAGCTTTTTTCGGAATTACTCAATGAATCCAATCCTGAAGAAATTGGTTACATCATTGCTTTGACTATTGGCAGATTACATCCCGATTGGATGGAACTCCCGGAACTAGGAATTGCAGAAAAGGTCGCAATCCAAGTTGTTTCTAGTGCAGGTTCTGTTTCCGAAAGCTCGGTGATTGAGGTCTTACGATTCACAGGTGACATAGGCCTTACGGCAGAATCATTGCTGAAAGGTAGGGGCCAAATGTCACTATTTCCTGAGGAGGTATCAGTGATTGATGTTTTCAACACACTAGATGACGTTTCAAATGCCTCTGGTTCGGGAAGTTCTCGAGAAAAGATTTCAAAATTGGTTGGACTCATTGCAAATACTACACCAATAGAAGCCAAGTTTATTCTTCGTACTATTACTGGCACACTTCGTTTAGGGCTTGGAAGCATGGGGATTTTGGATGCCCTATCTCTTGCTTTTTTGGGTAATCGTGAATCGAGGTCTGATATTGAAAAAGCATTCAACGTTTGCAGTGATCTGTCTCAGGTTGCTGTAATTCTGGCTTCTGAGGGAATAGAAGCTATCCGGTCAATAAAAGCAGTAGTTGGCACTCCTATTCGTATGATGGCTGCGAAGAAGCTTTCCAACTCAACTGAAATCCTAGAGAAGGCAGGAGGAACAGCACTTGTTGAATACAAATATGACGGCGAAAGAGTTCAGGTGCATAAGAATGGAGATAAAGTAACTCTCTTCTCTCGAAGGCAGGAAGTGATAACCTATCAGTATCCCGACGTTGTTGAATATGTTCAGAACTTTGTTAAAGCAGATATCTGCATCCTCGAGGGAGAATGTATAGCCGTAGACCCCGAAACTGGACGGATTCGGCCTTTTCAGGAATTGATGCGGCGCAGACGCAAGACTGGGATTGAAGCAATGCAAGAAGAGGTTCCAGTGATTGTTCGTTTCTTCGATATACTGCATTTGGATGGACGCGATGTTAGTAATGAACCCATGCTGAAGCGGCGAGAACTTTTAGAAAGTGTAATAGAAACAAGTGAAAAAATAGCACCCACTATTGGTGAGGTTACAAATGATCCTGATAGATTGGATGAAATCTTTGCAGCCTCTCTAGAAACAGGTCATGAAGGTGTGATTGCCAAAGCTGTTCACAATGAATCAACATACCAAGCGGGGTCACGCAGTTGGCTTTGGATAAAATTGAAGGCATCCTATAAGGAAGGACTTACTGACTCAGTTGACCTTGTTGTAGTAGGAGCGATGTATGGCCGTGGAAAACGGACAGGTGTTTATGGAACAATTCTTGCTTCTGCATATGACCCAGTAAATGATACATTTCCTACTGTCTGCAAAATTGGAACTGGGTTTACAGATGAGGCTCTGAATGAATTTAAGGAACGCTTAGAAGGGTTTCAGCTTGAAAAGATGAATCCAAAAGTACAGTCCGATGTGAAGGCTGATGTCTGGTTTGAGCCAATAGTAGTGATCGAGGTGTTGGGAGATGAGATTACAGTCAGTCCCGTTCACCACGCCGGTAGGGGAGTCATTGAGGATGGAGGTCTCGCAATACGATTTCCAAGATTCACAGGAAGATGGCGAGATGATAAAGACCCAACTCAAGCGACAACCGTATCGGATCTGGTAGACCTCTTTAATAACCAGACCATTCGCTCTCAGGATACCTAGCACTACACTTTTACAGAACCATACGCGTGATAGAAACGAATAGGAGGAATTCCCCCTGCATAGCATCAAAGTCACACATCCCAAGATGAGCTTTAGTAGTGCCCACTTTGTTATCAGTGGAGGAGAGTGCGAGGCTCTCCATGGACACAACTACTCTGTTGAGGTCATCATGAAGGGGGTGCTAGACGAATTGGGGATGATTGTTGACTTCCGTGATGTCAAGGAGGAAGTTGCAAAGGTATGCAAGGTATTCGACCATAAGGTGCTGCTGCCTGGCTTCTCATCATCAATTAAGGTTGAGGAAGATGGCGAATCTGTTCATGTATCCGTTGAAGAGAAGAAGTATCAGTTCCCTTTGATTGATTGTGTGATTCTACCAATTCGTTCGACAACTGCCGAGCATCTCGCTCAATATCTTTCAACCCAAATCGAGTTTCCTGAGAATCTTGAAGTGACTGTATGTGTAAGCGAAAGCTATGGATCATCTGGATGTTATACTGATGAAAAATAGTATGCTTCTATTGTGGCTTCTGTCTTGGTAACCAAATCTTGAAGCAGGCGCCTTCTGATGAGTTTCCATCAATTCTGTCTTGAACTGAGATACACCCACCATATTTCTCAGTAATCTGTTTGGACTGATGGATTCCAACTCCGCCAAACCTTCTTTCTGGGTTGAACAGCTCGGTCTTCTTTGTATTAGGTATACCAGGGCCATTATCTGAGACCAACACATCATACCCTCCATCTGCTTCACGAACCTCTACCCATATCCGGTTATTCTCTTCCAGATTGTGCTTTGATGCGTTTGTCAAAAGATTCATGATCAATGTATGAATGTGTTCGTTCGCACTAATTGGTGCTTTTGGTATATCGCACTGAAGATTGACTTTGACAAGCTCGTTTTCTTTCTCGAATTCATGAACGGTTTCTTTTACAGATTTACACAGACACATCGATTTTCGTGGGCTTGAAAGCAGGTCACCTGTTGCTTGAACATTGGATATGATGTCCTCGCATCGCTTAATCGAATCGCTTATTCTTTCAAGAAGCTCTTGTTCTCTTACACTCCTAGAAGAATCTAGTAATAGATCGGATGATATCAGCATCGCCTGCAAGTAGTTACGAATATCATGCCCCATGATGTCCAGATACAACGTAGCCATTCGATGAGCGGCACGGATTTCTTCTTCCGCGGCCTTAATGTCTGATATATCTCTGGCTGCTACAACCACGTGTTCTTTGTCCTCATGCAGGTTAAGACTTGCTGAAAACCATTTTTGAATTCCGTCAATGTGTATGAACGAATCGATTAGCATCAACTTCCCATCCGCGAGAACTCTGGCTACTATATTTTCAAAAAGCGCTGCATTAGTACCGGGGACTATCTCATCTATGTGCTTGCCAACCATTTTCTCGGGGTCCTTTATTTCGCCAAATCCAAAAGATGAATAATATTCAGATACTTTACAATCCTTATCAAGGACGAAGACAGTATCCCCCATTGAATCAACCAACATTCTATGACGTTGCTCGCTCTCCTGGAGTGCATCCTCTGAATCTCTTTGCATTTGCCGTATCTTTGCCTCATCTATCTCTCTACGAATCGCAGGCACTAATCTACTTAGATTATCCTTTGTGAGATAATCATGTGCTCCTAGTTTCATCATAGCAACTGCTGCCTCGTCAGAGATAGTTCCCGATACGATGATAAATGGAATATCGAGATTATTCATTTGTAGAATATCAAGAGCGCTTTCGACATCAAAGTCGGGCATGAGATAGTCACAGATAACCACATCCCAATTCTCAATTGATAATGCTTCCCTCATCTCCTCTGCATTTGTGATTTGCTTGATTAAGGGGTCATACCCTTCCTTCTTCAGATTCCTTCTTAGGAGGATAACATCATCCTCAGAATCTTCAATGCAGAGAACACGAAGGTCATTTGTCACATTTTCTTTCTCCTTTTGGTGCTACATTAAGGACGAGCTAGTATAGTCCCAACGTTTGGATTGCTTTCACAAATTGATCAAAATCAACAGGTTTCCGAATATAGCTATTAGCTCCTAGATTGTAACTCTCCATAATATCTTGGTCTTCACTTGATGATGTAAGTATAACAACGGGCAATGATTTTAGGGCATTATCACTACGGATTTCCTTGAGACATTCCTGACCTCCCATTCTAGGCATGTTTAGATCTAGAAGAATAACAACCGGTAGGGAGTTATCCTTACGAGACTCGAAATCGCCCTGGCATCGGAGATATTGAAGTGCCTCTATTCCATCCCTTGCAATTACTACATCATTCAGAATATTGGCTCTCTTTAAGGCGCGTTGTGTCAGTAAAATATCATCGGGATTATCTTCAACAAGGAGTATGATTCCCTTATTCAATCTCAGTAACCTCCTTAGTAGTCGCCAATGTGAAGAAGAATGTTGTACTTTCATTCACTTCGCTTTCAGCCCAAATTCTGCCTCCGTGACGCACGATGACCCTATGAACAGTTGCCAGTCCAATCCCTGAGCCTTCAAATTCATCACCTTTGTGCAATCGTTGAAAGGGCTTAAACAATTTTTCATTTTGACCCGCATCGAATCCAACACCATTGTCTCTAACATAATAGACTTTTTCATCATCAATTTCCTGCACACCAAGTTCGATTAATGCTGCATCTGTGGAACCTGTGAATTTCCAAGAATTGCCTATGAGATTCTGAAGAACGATTCGCATCAAACGCTTGTCACATCGAGCGATTATTCCTTCATTAATTATCGTTCGCACTTGTCTGTGAGGTTCAGCATCTCTTAGCTCAAGAACTGCTTCTTCAGCAAGTTTGGATAAGTTGACATCAATTCTTTCCATTTCTGCTCTGGTTACTCTGGAGAGACTTAGTACATCATCAATCAGTTCACTCATGTTGATGGCGCTTGTCCTTATCCTGTGGAGGTAATCCTTTCCTGTTTCGTCAACAAGATCCCCATA
>JARGGA010000646.1 GCA_029210805.1 Candidatus Thorarchaeota archaeon | reverse complement strand
TGTATTGTACTTCCAGATACTCTCATTGGAAAGATGGGAATACGCATAGATGCATCCTGACTGATCACTAGCAGCTATATGTGTTCCATTCCCAGATATATCAATAGAATAAAGAAAACCGCTACAATTTGATGCCCATTTTGGTGAATTCGAACTCTTATCAAAGAGAATAAGTTGACCAGAATAAGTTCCAATAGCAATTATAGATCCATTTGCTGAAACCACACAATCAAAAATTGTGGTATCAGTTTCATAGGTCCAAATCGTTTCATTACTAGTTTCATTGAAAACACGCAAGAAATTTCCTGCTGCTTCAACAATAGTAGAACCGTCATCGGATAATGCAATTGGTCTAACATACTCTGGATTAGTTGTGGTATGAACCCATGTGGGACTTGCATGTGAATTAGCACTTTCAAGGAACACAACTGAATCAATATCGGGTTGCGTTATTTCAAATTCCGATGATAGTGCTAAATCTCTATCTAAATAATCGATATATCTGATTTGGCAAATCATGAATGATGATAACATAACCAATATCATCATCCCTACTAAAGCTCTCTCTCTCGATGATGGCACGTCTTTACCCCACGAAATGTCTGCATCCACGACTTAACGTAGGTGTCCTTCTTGATGTCATCCTAATAAATTCTATGCTCAAATGAACGGTTAATTCTCCAAACCATAGATGGATTATTGTTTCTGACCATATATTCAATGTATTGGCAAATCTTGACAGCTTTCACATGTTTAAATGACTCTTAGATTCTATTCACCGTGAAGGAAGTAACATTTATGATTGGGTCACTTCAAATAACGGTGCCAGCGGGATGCATGAACGATTGCGGATTTTGTGTATATCGCCAACACGCGACCAAATTCAAGACTCTGTGGAATAGTAATCATGAGAAGTGGTCGAGAGATGTAGAACGAAGACTCAGATATGCGGCTGACCGAGTGGCGGCTGTCATGATCACAAGTCATGGAGAACCAACAATCAACATGACCTACATCCAAGATATCATGGAGATTCTCAATAGAGTGACACCAGATCTTGCGCATGTGGAGATTCAGTCAAGTGGTGTTGGTCTTACGGAGGAGAAATTGGACGCTCTCGATAAAGCTGGAATACGCGTTATTTCCCTTTCACTTCCTGCATTAGACCTCGAGAACATTACTGAGATAATGAAGATCCCTGAGAAGTATGATTATGATCCAATAGTCCTCTCGGAACTTATCCGTTCAAAGGGATTCACGCTCAGATACTCTATTGCCATGACTGATTGGTTTGACGGTTACTCTCTAGAGCATATCATGAAACAGTTGGAAACTGTCTGGAAACCACATCAGGTTTCCTTCAAGAAACTCTATGGTGCAGATATTGTGGCAACCGGAAAATATGAGGAAATGGTTGAGGAGTTCAAGTCAAATCCAGAGTATACCAAGCTTGAGTTACTCTCACTAGGGCTCTGGAAATACGATGCACGAGGAATGGGAGTCGTCTGGAATGACGATTGCATGGTCTCTGAGGAACAGGAAGACCCCAGATACCTTATCCTGCAACCTGATGGCAAGTTATAC
>JARGGA010000082.1 GCA_029210805.1 Candidatus Thorarchaeota archaeon | reverse complement strand
AAATCCATAGGTGATATACAACATATATGTGATAAGTGATCCAACAAATGTTCCCAGAAGCGCTCCTATTGACACCGCTTTCATTATATCGCGTCCCCTTACACCCGTAAGACTTCCTAGTTTGAGGTGTACAAGCAGTGCGATTGCTGCATCTTGAAGTGCCCCAAGCATTGACATGAACGTTGTAATGGCTGCAAAAGATACTTGGAATAGGAGTATTGCAGGTATGGCGACCATATCCGAGATATACCCTGCTAACATACCTGTTTCGCTGATAGCTCGAGCAGTGAAATACGCTGAAATTAGAGCTACTGGGGCTCCAAAAACGAAGAGTATCCACGGAATTTGCAGATTTCCAAAGGGCGCGATTATTGAGAATACAATTATGCCTGTAACCAAGAACAGCAACATGGATACTACAGCAACCCAAGGAGGAATCTGTCCTCTTCTAGATGCAAGGTATTCTCTTGGATCTGCAATCATTTCCCGAATTTCTTCTTTGATTACTTCAATGGAAAACAGTTCCTCTCGAACTCTGAGTAGCCGGGGCAGAAACGCATCCTGCTCTTGCTGAGTATCCTCCTTAGTAGAGGTTTCTGCTTTTTCAGGTACTTTTTCTTGAGATATTTCCTTATCATCTGACTCCTTGCTTGAGAATACGTCTCCAACTATTACAGTGACAAACATCCCGATTGCCAAGTAAAGTATCTCTGGACGAGTCAAATGCTCACCATAGAGAATTGGTGCTGCGCCCTCAAGTATAATCCAAATCAGAAGTGATGCTAAACTCCCAAGAGCCATAATGAGGACTCGTTTCCAACCGATAAAGAAACCAATTGCTCCAATCAGGGGCGAATTACTTAGACCTATCCAGTCAGGAACAGCAGGAACTACTGCATGAGGAATTGATGAAAGATCTAGACCCTCGTTCATCACTTCTGCAGCTCTTGTAGCTCCAACCCAGATACCGGATGCAGCCAAACCTGTAATTACAGTGACCTTAGATGCAGTATCTGCTCCAAGGGAGTTGATTGTTTCAGCTTGTGGTTTTACTTGGGGCCATGGCTCATTCTCGAACCTATCTCTAAAGGGTGCCATCAGAAGTAGTCCAAATAGGGCACTGACTCCTGTTACAAAGGCAATGAACTCGTATGTGATTAGACTCGCTACTACTTCTGAAGGAGCGAAAATCGCGATTGCTGGAAATGTGATTAATACTCCAATTGAAACCATCGAAGAGCTGTTTGCGATAGAAACAACCACTGCATTCTCCTGTGGTGTGTACTTACCATTAAGACTCAGGACTAAGAATCCTAGAAGCTCTGCTCCTACAAAGTACACGATGCCAAGTTTCAGAGCAAGGTAAATTCCAAGGAAGGTCATTATAATTCCTACAATAATTCCAGTTCCAATAGCCCGTTTAGTTAGTGGAAATTTAGGCTCGCTTGTAAGAGCTGCATAGATTGCCAATCCTCCAGCAGCCATCACGACTATCTCTGAGAAGGCCCCAAGAAGAGCTGAGAGAAGAATATAGAGAATTGTAGCAAGAGAAATTGCACCTAATCCCTTTTTATCCAAAGGTCCCTGAATTATTGACCCAATGAGCAGTACTACCTCGATTATAACTGCTACAAATATTCCATAATCGAATCTGCCTTCAGCAACAACCAAGAGTGAATAGAACAGCCCCGCGGCAAAAAGACCCGCGAGTAGAGCTCTTGTTGAGTCAAGTCGTTTCAGTTCCAAAGTCTCCGTCGTTATTTTTCGTGGCTATCACTGGCATCGATATGGCGGGTATTCGAGAGTATACCTTCGAAACTGTAGGGATATTTAGCGTTTATGTAACGCATTGAGGGTATGCCAAACGTCTGTAGCATTCATACCCGATATCATGAGTGTCTTTTCCTTAGATTTTTGCCCTCCGACCAATGTTACATCGCTTGAGGATATAGAAAGCGCCTTGGAGATTCTCTTCACTAATTCAGTATTCGCTTTCCCTTCTCTTGCAGGGGCTTTGAGATTCACAACGAACTCTGTTTCAGAGAGAATGTGGATTAACTCACGTTGTCCCGAATTGGGTCTTACTGTGATTCTCAAAAAGGTACAATTGTCGCCCTCCCAAAGCATCTTTTCGAGCATACACCATTTCCTCTCTGGTTGCTTAAGAGTGTTCCATCAAGGATTTCTTTTTATGGGGACCCTGCAGCTATCAAGTTATTAACCGTGTGATTCTACCCACGGGGTGGTAATAAACAATGTCTGATCCCGTAATGGAAGCATATACTCAAGCGTATAATGCCTCAGGACAGATGGTCCAAGCCTTTGGAGTCATTAGGTCTGATGGTGCTGTTCTATGGCAGAGTAACAACTGGAGCCTAGAAGCTGATGCAGGAGTTCTAGTGAATGCTGTGGCTAATAAAGCAACAAGCATTACTCAAAATCAAGTAAAATACATGACCATGAGAACGAGCCCTGAGAGTCTTGTAGCCCGAAATCTGGCGGGTAATGGGATTCTGATCTTGGCAAGGATTGATGCCGATAAATGGGTAGTTGCTTGGGCAGCTCCTGATGCAGCTCCCGATGGTGTCTATGTTGATGTCGATCGTGCTGCCAAGTCCTTAAAGGGCAGAATCTAGTATGTTATTTTGTGTCTGGGGGACATTAATAGGCTCCCCCGTCACTACATCTTTCTGAAGAGAATTAATTCCTCGATTCGTGATGGAGATATGTAAATGTCTATCTCAGATACTTGGACCTACCTGTACTCAAACAATCCAAAAATACAGGCATTTGCTGTATCAGAAGACTCTAAAATCATTTGGCAGACCGATAATTGGAACCTTGTTGGTGACATAGAAACGATAGTTGAAACGTGTGCCATTGGAGGACCAAGTGTAACAATATCCGGCGTGGCCTACAAGACAATTCATTCTACTGAAGATTCTTACTATGCATCCTCAGATGATAAAGGACACTTCCTAATGGTTCGTGTCGAAAAACAAACTAATTCTTGGTTATTGGCGTGGACCCTCCCAGACTCGATACCCGATCTTACACTAATTGATTTGAAGTATGCCTGCAAAAAAATGGCGTGACACTCTGTAATCATCTGTGTTCGTTTTCATTATTGTCTCTCTGAATTATTCGCAGTTTCCGAGCTTCCTTTCAATGCCCCCCACACAAAGAATAAGAGTGAGCATGTACGATATTTTTGTAGGAGAGGTAGCTAACAGTGAGCGTTCTAGCTTTCATTTTACTAAATGTTGAGATGGCATCACAAAGAGAAGTTCTTAATAAGATTCGAACCCTAGATGCGGTTTTAGAGGCGCATCTCATATTCGGAACATATGATATTATTGTGAAGGCTGAATTCGCCACAAATCAAGATCTCAGCTTATTTGTAGTAGATATAATTAAGGCTATTCCTGGGGTTGGAGAAACACAGGCTAGTATCTGCGCCAACTAATTGGCATTCAATAAGAACCCAGAATTGCACATCAAATAGAATGATATGTCAGGATATGGATTAATGAATCATCTACTTGTTATGAAGGAGTATATCTCTCATTCTCTTATGGAGATCAATATAGTCCTCTGATACCATAGCGTACATAGTTACGAGGAACTCAAACATGTTGAGTACTTCCTTGTCTGCAACATCACTACGAATCAACTTGGCAACTTCAGCTCGAACCTCAACTTCCTTCTTATAGACCTGAAGCTTCAGTTGGTTTAGTTCTTCTTTCTGTTTCTCTGTAAGTTTGATATCGAATACTTTGAGCATTTCATCATTGTAAGTCTTGCTCTTTTTGAGAAGTAGCTTTTCATCTGCACCTGTGAATCCTGTGACAAGCACAAATCCTTTGGCAGTTCTTCTGTAATAATGGGTTTCTCGTTTTCCTGTTATAACTTTACCAAGTTCAATAATGTATCCAGCATCAATGAGTTTAGGCAGATGGTGATATACTTGGTTTTTGGTTATTTCTTCTAATCCCTCATGTTCTTTGGACATCTTCACAATTTCGACAACTGATAATGCCGTGCGTTTGACATCTCTCTGCCGAATAATGGTGTCACCGGTCGCTGGATCTTTTGATTTGGTGGTTTTAATATCATCAATCCCTTTCCTAAGGATTTGCAAAATTGCTAGTCTTGCAGTATCGTCAAGTTCCTTGGCTCTTGACTTGTCAGACACAAACTCATACTCGCCAATTGGTTTCTTTGCCTCCGGAGTTAATATGATACCTTCCAGAGTGTCCGTCATTTCGTCAGTCATTGTACCACCTTTTTGGGTTATTCTAAGATTCTTTGCTGTTCTATAATCCTCAGAGCAGACATTTAAGGTTTTTTATACAAACCATTATAGTCATAATAATTTGGTTGGTGAATCCATCCACGGTCAAAAACGACTATATAGCGTCTTCCACGATGTTAATTATGTACCGTGCAGAATGAAATGCTATGAAAACGATTGAGATTGGAACTGCGAAAAGCTCTCCTGGAGCAATAACATATGGCCACATAGAGGGGATAGAGCTCCCTACGGGTGGGTTTGAACGGATTCCCGTAATCATTGCGCAGGGTAACAGTGATGGCCCAACAATCTTTCTGACTGCCAATGTGCATGGCAATGAACTTACAGGAGTTGCGGTCATTCATAAGCTGGTTACAAAAGATATTGTGGCCAACTTGAAGGGAACTATTATTGCCATACCCACACTCAATCCCTCTGTTGATGCCAAATCAAGAGCAAAGTCAATATCCTCAGTGCTCATAGGTCTAATTTTCATCGAAATCATTTCATAAACCAAGTCCCTTTTACATTACATATTTGCGCAAGATGACGACTTGATTCTATCTCGGCATGCTATTATAGCGGTTCTACACATTGAAGTAGGTCCTACTTGAAATATTCATCGGAGAGAGAAAATTGGCTGTCGAAGAAGAAACTCCTGTGATTACTGAAAAAGAAGAAAAAGAACCAATGCGATGGTTGTACGTAATCGTAATCGGTCTTGGCTTCTTCACTACTGGTGTGAGTTGGAATGTATACAATAGTTATTTGCCTGCAGATTTCCTTCCACTCTTTATCGGTGGTGCCTTTCAGAACACAATAATAGGTCTGATAATGGTTCTTGATAATGTCGCTGCACTTTTCCTGCAACCGTATATCGGCGCGAAATCTGATGCAGAACGGTCTCGGATAGGAAGACGGATGCCATACATACTGATTGGAGCTCCTGGAGCCGCAGTATTCTTTGCGCTCATTGCACTGGGATGGGCTGCATTCAGCTTTTGGCTGATGTTCTTCTTTATCACTGTGTTCAACGTTTTCATGGCATATTATAGGGCACCTGTTGTTGCTTTGATGCCTGATGTTGTGCCTTCTGAGCATCGAACCAAAGCAAATGGTGTAATCAACCTAATGGGCGGAATTGGGGCAATCTATGCTTTTGCTGTGGCATCGCAGATTTACAAGATTGACGATCCTGGCCTTGCTGCTTTGTTTGGTACTACAACAACTCGGATTGGTCCTATCCTGACGTTCCTAACCACCTCCATCATCATGGTGATTTCCATCATAATTCTGTACATAGTGGTGAAGGAACCAGAGGTACCACCTGTAGATGCAACTAAACCAAAGGAAGTTGGAATAGTAGGAGCTATGAAGCAGGTATCATTTGCGAATGATAAATCCACAATTGGTCTCCTGTTTGCCATTTTGTTCTGGTTCTTCGGTTGGAACGCTATGGAAACATGGTACACGAGGTATGGTAGAGAGGTTCTCGGGTTCCTAACCGCAGATGCATCGTTCCAGCTTACTGCATTTGCACTATCTTTTGTGATCTTTGCAGTTCCCGCCGGGTTTGCTGCAAACAAGCTCGGGCGAAAACGGACTATACTCATCGGTCTAATCATAATGATTGCGTCATTGGGTGTCCTTGTAGTAGTCACTGATTATATCATGATGATGATAATCTTCGTGGTTACTGGATTAGGATGGGCATTAGTGAATGTTAATAGCATAGTAATGGTGTGGGAGCAGCTTGGCAAGTCACGAGTTGGAGCTGGCACGGGGCTCTATTATATGTTCAGCATGACTGCCGCTATCTTAGGACCCCTGATTTCAGGACTAATATTTGATCTAACCTCACTTTCGTTCCTCTTCCCTGTTGCAATCATGTTTCTGATTATATCTTTCGTAATCATGATGGGCGTACGAACTGGTGAAGTTGGCGACGAGCTAATTTCAGAGGCTGCACAGTAACCAAATTGGCTGGAGTAGGAGTATTCACTCCTACCCTTTCCCTTTTTTCTTAGTGACCGCAGTTGTCAACTAATCCCAAACTGATTTTGTTCCACCATTCGGCTTCGCACTATCAAAGTTCCAAACACAATTATGACTGCCACAGATACGATGGTGATTGTTATACTGAACATAACTGGTATATCCAAATCGGTAGTTCCTGTTGGAATAGTGCCACTAATTGAGTCAATAGGTGGTGTAACTCCTGAAGCAACCCATGTTGTCATAGAAGTTGTAATTCCTTCTTCATCTGCAACCCTGAGAGTATAGTTGTAAAAACCATCTTCAGATTGGTCACAATCGACATGAATCAGACCAGATTCCCAACTTCCGCTTCGAATGAGTACTCCTTCATACCAGACTTCGAAGGATGAAGGATGTAGGTCAAAAGCAAGCCACTCAAACGAATTTCCTGAACTACCCGATGCCATCCAATGGTACTCTTCACCGATGATTATTGGATTTACATCATCAATGATACCTACTTCACCAGCTGTAAATGATTGGTCAGAGATATCATAATCCGTTAATCCAGAGGAATCTTGGACTACGACCTTTACACGATAACTATCAAGACGAGTCCATCCAGTTTGATTCCAGGATACTGATGAAGAACGTACAGATCTCCAGTCTACACCTCTTGAGTACAATTGGTAAGTAGATCCATTGTCCTTGGAAATGAACACGCTTGTCCTATGTGTATCTCGTTCGTTGTTGTCAGAGATTGTCCAATTTATGAGAACGGTGTTAACGTATATACTTGAATTTGGAGATAGAAGTGTAATCGATGGTTCATAGTGAGATATAACACTGATATTGGTTGCAGTAACTATGTATGTAGTATTATCTGATTTTGCAGTTGCAGTGATGTTGTAATTATTGTCCAGATCCCAATCATAGATTTCCGCTGTTTTACTTCTACCATTCGTTGTCCCAAAGTCAATGGTATCACCAGTAGCAACTTCCAGTGTCCATTCACCTGCTTCGAGTGAATAGTCAAAACAACCAACTGCTATTGTTCCATTTCGATCAGTCCAGAAGGCTGCGTTTTCTGGACTTCCTAATGTTGACATTTGGGATTGTATCAGGTTCTCTTCAAATCTCCAGGTTGAGTTATCTGAATCCGCCCAAAAAACAATGAAGTCACAATCAGTATTTGAAAAATTCGAAGTGATATGAACAACGTCGTTTTCTTTTATTCCATCTACATACATCCAGGATAGCTGTGTTACATCAATTGAACCCTCGAATAGGTCATAGGAACTGTCCGGGATTACTAACGAATCTGTATCCCTGAAGCGAATACCCGAAGTCATGCATATTGATACATTATTAATACCGACTCCATCTGGCCAGGTTGCAGTAATGACTAATTGGTTTCCTACAATCCGAGATGAGTTTGCTATCGGGGTTGGGTTTGGATTCTCTCTTGACGTCCATGTTAACTCGCCCCCACCATCAGCAGCAGTACAATACTGATTTTCAGCTGCCATTTCACTGAAGCAAAGTGCATCAGAAATCGGATTCGAGATATATCCTACATCTTGTTGGGTGAAACTGAGTCTTGGGTTCTTGAAGTAGTATTGGTTAGCTGATAACTCAGTATACTCTCCTGCAACATACTCCGAAACGTAGTATGGACCTGATGTAACCATTGACGTATTTGGTGGATTTGGGTCCCAAGTTGTCCAGTCATCCGGGTCTATCGATTTGATGACATGGTATGGCAATATCGGTTTTGTAGCAATTGTAGAAAGATGCCAATATGATACAGAATCAAACTCTACAATGACCGTATAATCATTGGGTGCATATACGGATGTGACCTCAGATAGGTCTGCTCCATATGGATTACCGTCGCCTTGAATGTAGTAATTCAGCGTAAATGAAACATCGTTTGCTGAGATGGGCTTTCCATCACTCCAACTAGCATGTCGGACGATGTCGAATGTAAATCTTGTATTCCCGTCACTAACGTCCGGATTATCCTCGTGGGTTTCGATGAAGTATGAATCTGCAAGCCAGTTGATGTAATTACCGTGTTCCGTGATCGAGTGCAGGTGGATGTGACCAGACCACCACCTTCGCCAAAAGGGTCGAACAGGTTCATTGATACTCTTTCTCCTCGAAAGGCCTCTCCGCATTCAGGACCTACTAAGATCACCCGTCCGTGGCGATATGAGCGGACCCCACAACAGTTCCCAGAAGACCCTGAAGGTCCCTTGACAGTTACCTATCCACCCCAGGGAGCAGCCCTTGGTCTTTCACAGATCGATACCATCGAGGATAGAGAAAAGGAGCTCAAGCGGTTACTGAACGCAGCATGTTATTTGTGTACCAAGGAGTTTGTTCCGAGGAAAGTACGTACCTGCTGCAAGAAGATCGAGGACCATTGCAAGAAACAGTTCGCCCTCCTCAAGGACCAGCCACAGTTGCGGACCTCCATCTTCTTCCTTGGAGCACTAAAAGAAGTGCAACGGATCATCCTGCAGGACAAGGACCGAAAGGAGCTCTGGGAGTTCCTCATTCCTCACCGGGAAGGTCTGCAGGACCTATTGAACTCAGAGAACAGGGAGTCCCTACAAGACCTAACTGTAGAAAGCACAGACCTCTTCTTGTTGTATGGGAACAACCTCTTCCTTGCTTTGCTTGCGGTCAAAGAAGGACTGGCCCTATCTCATATCGAAGTGCTCTGGCGAATTATCGCAGAATGGACCTTCTATCAGGTCGGGATGTCCTTGCAGGACACTGCTGTTCGCACTGTGTACAACTTTGTGTCTATCATCTCGAAACTTCATACCAGAGCAAGAAGGATAGCATCGATTTCACTCCCAAAGACTCCTTCGACACAGGACCAACGTGTTGGCGTCATCTACTGGGAGGAGAACGACCCTGTCTATGATGCCCTGTTCCTCCTTCCCCAAGAAGACGGGACCTATCTTTCAGGGGTCATCAAAAACTTACAAGACACTTGGCTCCCTCCCAAATACTATCCTGTGATTACAGATGGGGCAGCTCTCAAGAACTTTGCAGACAAAGCACTCAGCTCGACATCATATACCACTGTCATCATGAGTACCCATGAAGGGAAGGACATCCTCCATCTTCCAGCAGTGGACGAAGCAGATGAGCTCGTCTGGATATCTTTCGCAGTCAAGCATGGGAGACCCGCAGGGAGGCACCATACCATCCCCTGGCTCGTCCTCGAGCACTTGCCCCAATCCTTCGACCTTGGCACAGAACCAGATCTTCCCGACTCCACGTTGGATATGCTTGCATTCATGACCCAGATCACGTATGAGATGCAACAGGCCAAACTACTCGTATCTGCGGACGAAGAGCTAGAGGTCTTTGTCGTGGACATACAAACTGAGTTGTTTTCCGAGAAGAGAGAATTCTCCCGGACAGACGACCTTGTGCGGTTCCTGCAGACACCAGTCTGGTCTGCCACAGGATATCGGACCCAGAGGAAGTTCGTCATGTGGGACCGTTTCGAGGACATTGCGTATGATGATGGACTGTCGTTCCTGAAACCACTCGTACATCGGAGCTGGTTCTTCCCGGACGAGTACCACTATCCTCCCACCTGCAAGGAGTTTCTTACCACATCGACTGGGGAGGATGTCACCCTCAAACCGGTGCACAAGGAGCGGAACTCATATCGAGTAAAGCTAGATGGTATCCCCCAAGCTTCACTACTGAGAGATTTAGAACAGGTGGAACTATCGAAGTCACAGCTGTGTCTGCTGGCAGAAAGTGCTGAGCTGTATGATCCCAAGAGAAGGACCATGCATCCAGTGGAGCTGGATGTGACAGCCATCATAGACGAGCAGTTCTGGTACCTTCACAGGTACCCCCGGATGAGCGAAGCGCTCGATTCAGTGGACCTAAGCGAGTTCGATTGGTCACAGGACACGTGGGAGTTCAGTGCACGCCTTTGCTACCGTCGAGAGGTTTCATGGTCCATCTATTCACCCCACAAAGGACGAACTTGGCGGAACAAGACCTTCTCACACCTATTCCTTGAGAATGTATCCGTTGATGAAGCCCTTGACCACTTCCGGAGGAAAGTGGTAGAGGTGGTGGCACTTAATCAGATTAAAGGGGTAGAGGAGAAACTTGACTTCTTCCGAATGCTACTACTTGAACGAGGATGGTCTGAAGAACAGGTCCGAGAGGAGGACCAAGAATATAGCATCGAGGAAGGAGTAGAGGAAGATCCAGTTGAGCAGAGGGAGCCCAACTTCAAAGTCACTCGAAAGGAGGAGTTCACAGGTGTACACTTCGTGACAGGAAGAAAGAAACAGTTGGTCGCGACCTTCAAGTCAGACCAAGGGGATTCGGAAGAGGCAGTGGTGGTACACGATGTGAACCGTCTGGCGAAGGACACAGAGTTCTCTGGAAGGATATATCGAGAACGTGTGAAACGATCTGTAGAAACGGCATTGGTATTGTTCGAGCTGGAAGATTCCTTCCTTGAGGATATCCACAAGGCGGTTGAAGAAGCACTGATAGATGAGGGGATAAGGTTCTACGAGGATTGAGGGACGGTTTTGGACTGGTGAGAACGGAGCCCATAGACACGACCGGAGAAGGAAGCAATGAGGGCCATGAGGTCGGTGACAAGTTCCTGCTGTGGGGTCTGGTTTTCCGGACGATAGAGGATCTCAAGCTTGACCCCATAGTCCTTGAGGATACGTTCGAGGAGCTCAACCCCAAACCGTGCAAGCCGGTCAGTGTGGGTGATGAGAAGGGTATGGATGGTCCCTGAT
>JARGGA010000645.1 GCA_029210805.1 Candidatus Thorarchaeota archaeon | reverse complement strand
CTCTGCGCCTTCAAAGTTAAACGAACTGAAATTCCGTGTAGGAAGTGCTTGTATCTCATTCAGTGGTAACACATTGACACTGGTTCCAAGGATGTCGTATTTATCCATCCTTCCAGTCCGGAGTACCAGGTCGTGGATCTTCTTGTACTCGTTTTTATAATCCCTAACTGAAGGGACCTTGTGGTTCTGCGTCCCTGTTATGACAATTCCCTTGAGCTTTTTTGCTCCCATAACGCACCCCAAACCAAGTCTTCCAAAATGACGAACTGTATCTACAACAACCATCCCATATCGTACCTGATTCTCTCCGGCAACCCCGATTCGAAGTATCGAACGTCTTCCTTCTCCAGGCGCTTTTTCTTTCAATATGCGTCCTGTGGCTCTGGTCGACAACCCCCATAATGCGTGGGCATCACGGAATTCCACAGTATCATCTTGGATCAGTAGATAGTGTGGCTTGTCCAATTTTCCTGTAATCATGACTGCGTCGTGACCTGCAAATCGCATTGCCGTGCTTAGTTTGCCACCAGCATAGCTTTCTCCAAGATTGCCCGTCAATGGTGATTTGAATAGAGCAACAGTCTTTGCACAACAGGGAAAGAACACGTTGAGCGGACCGATTGCGAAAATGATTGGGGCATCTTCGTAGGGAGTATTCGGAGGACAATTATCAAGAAGCAGTTGAGATGCAACTCCTACTCCTCCAATATACTTCTCAAAGAGATCTTGTCTTTCTATTGTTTCAGATGTCTGCGATGATAGATCAATGTGAAGCAGCTGCCCTCTTTTCATTCGTTCACCGCCTCCTTAATCAGAATATCATGAGGACACCATTCAACACATTCACCACAGTGAATGCATACTACAGCTTTCTTTCGTAGTGGATCAATGAATATTGCGCTCAGAGGGCACGCATTGGCACAATCCCCACAGCCTGTACATTTCACCTGATTGATGATTATTCCGCCTCCCGGCTTGTGTTTTATCGCATCATATGTGCATGCTTCAAGACACACTGGTTCGGAGCATGCTCTACACATGATTACAACGAAATTGCCTCCGGATCCCCCTGCAGTAGGTGGGGGGGTTGATTTGATTCGAAGAGCCGCATGACCAAGATCAACGTGGCCTGTCCGACGACTACAAGCAAATACACATGAGAAGCATGAAATACAACGTTCTACGTTCACAGGTCTAACTATAAACAAGATTCCACCTTATCTCACACCTATGCAATCAAACCTATCAAACTTGCGTCTATTTTCAAAAGGCTGGATACTAGAAAATCTTCAGTTGTACTGGTGTTATCCTACCAATCGATCATTCATGACTGAATCTAGGATTGCTTTCCCTTCTCTTAGATTACACTCTTTGCAAGTTGCACGTTCTGCCGTAGCAATTCTGTATCCCACATGCGCTGTTCCTCTCGATGTTTCATTTATTGAAACTACTCGTCCACATGATGTAAGGTACAATCCCGACTCAATTCCTCTCTTTCAAACTTCGGCCAAGTGTATAGGCTCGCCGCCTTTGGTGATAAAAGACGGACCGTTCATTTTTAGTTGTACAATCTTGGACAGCAGAGCGATGTACTCCCAGGGA
>JARGGA010000644.1 GCA_029210805.1 Candidatus Thorarchaeota archaeon | reverse complement strand
TGAAGTCCTTTCTGCAATAGTGGGTTGTGGATTAGATCCCTTCTCAGGGTTTTTACATTCAGATCGTTCAGGGAAACCATCGCTAGTCCTAGACCTTATGGAGGAGTTTCGAGCTTATATTGTAGATGCACAGGTGTGTAAATTACTTCTCATGACTCCAGGAACGAACGTTGAGGGCGGCAATGATTTAGGAGCACCAGTCCGTAAAGAATTAGCTCAATCCGTTATTCTGCGACTGCAAAAAAGTTTTGATGACAATGGTACCATATTGAGTGTAAAAGACGTCATAAGAAAACAAGTGGAAATGGTTGTTTCGACGCTTCAGACAGGGAGAGCTTTGTACATACCTTTTGTCTTTAGATGGTGAGATGAATGAACTATATTGTAATTTACGATATCACGGAGGACTCTCTCAGATCCAAAATAAGCGATAGTCTGAAAGATCATGGTTTGGAGAGAATCCAGTTCAGTGCCTTCTCTGGCTCATTAGCATATGCTTCCTTAGAGAGCTTGGAAGCGGCTCTAAAAGACCTTCTCCGCAAGAGGTCTGAAACTGATTCTATTGTTATCATACCCATTTGCAAGACATGTCAGGAAAAGGTTCAAGAATTAGGGGAAAAAAGAGAGATACTCGTTATGGATAGACCCTTGCTGTTTGCATAGCATTCGAAAGAAAAATTGTAGAGCGATCACCTCAAGAATACAATTGCCAGATTCCGCTTCGACGAGTAGAAGAAAGATTCTGTTGTCAAGAGTTATTGTCACTCTGCAGGATAGTTTCTTCATTGTTCCATAAGTACAAACTATCCAAAAGATACTCGAGGTTCTTCAATGGAATATGTCGACTATTATGCAGTTGTTGGAGTTTCCCCGATGGCTTGTGTAAATTCCCTTTGTTCATTTACTTCAAACTTTCCCCATGTACGCATCAGGAACCTTTCATTCATAGTTTCGCTCACCGAGAGAGGCGACCCCTCGTTACAAAGCATGAAGACTGTTGAGTCAATCAATCATGCATTATCGATCTCAACATCAGCGCCAAATCTACCCATACCGTTGGCATCCGATTACCTCTGGATACCCGAAGCAGACCTCGAAGGTGCTACAAAGAATATCATTACTGGTGTATTGAGTCGAACAACCGATGGCTCAAGAGTGATTGTTGATGCTACTGCAGGACGTAAGATCATGGCAAGCAGTGCTGTCGTAGCGGCTCTTCTCTTGTCCTATCTACATGGGATTCCAGTGGACATCAACTATTACTTGCTTAAAGCATACGACAACGGAACTAAGGCGAAAGAATTCTCTGACCTGGAAGAGAATGACGCACTAACACTGGTTTTCGACACTGAACAGATTCTCAGAGCATTCGGATTAGAAATGGCTTAAACGGGCAAAAGAATTCTTTCCTAAATATAAAGATGATTCTAGCTCATAGGAAGAAGGTTAATACTATCACTGGTGAACAGAAAAGAAGAGTTCGAAGGACATGGATAGTGTACTATTGTTTAATATTATCATCCCTTTTGGCACGTTTCTGTTACTCTTGGGTTTCTTTTGTTCGAAGACAGAAACTGATGATAACGCTGAAATGGATGATAGAG
>JARGGA010000643.1 GCA_029210805.1 Candidatus Thorarchaeota archaeon | reverse complement strand
ACTAGGCTTCTTCTTAGTATCCGATGATGCCTATCTCAATCTTTCACTTCATCTTAGCGTATGGAATATGGTCATTGTAGATATGCCATACTTTGATGTGGATGATTCGATGGATTCATTATATGACCATGTTGAAAACGGAGGGAGATTTCTGATGTCAGGATATCAAGTAGACAGCAATCCAACTAATCCGCTTTGGGCGCTACTCGGTTTTCAATTTATACATGAAAGCTATGAGATAGTTCCAATGTACATATGGTCACCAAACTTCCCAATTTTCCAGACACCATATGATTATAGTGCGGCTAATTTCACTCCAACTCATGACTATGGTGATGAAGGCGACATTCTTGGAGTGTTCTCGAACGCAACCGCAATTTGTGGAAATAGTACATCTTACGATGTCAATCATACAATGATGGTAGTAGGAAACTCTGCTCGTACATTGTACAACGGGTATCTAATAGATGAGTTCTGGGGAGACACAGATGACTCAGCTTATCCGGATAACTTCGAGCTATGGGTGAACCAAATTGCGTTCATCATGCGACCAGAAATTGATTCACCCGCTGACAAACAAAGTGAGTATGGAGAAATCGGAGATACAATTGTCTGGACGCCTAGTAGCGAAAAACCATCGAGTTATAAAATTCGTAGGAATTCGGTAGATATTGTCAATACCAACTGGGATGGTGGACCAATTACCGTCATTCTAGATGGATATGGCTTGGGTGATTACATCTTCACGGTTACAGTTTACGACACATCAGGCGTTGGTGTAGCAGATATGGCAACCGTTTCCGTTGTGGACACCACAGATCCTGCGTGGCTTGATGCACCTGATAACCTGATGTATGAGGAAGGAACTGCAGAACATCTGCTAAACTGGTCCTTTGCGGAGTTACTTCCGGACTCATGGGTTTTGTACATCAATGGAACAGAATATGACAATGGAACGTGGGATGGTTCAGAAATCTCAGCGGATGCAGGTGGACTAACTGAGGGGATCTATAATGCTACAATGACAGTCAACGATACCTCAGGCAATCTTGCTGCATCATGGGTTATTCTGACTGTAACTGCAGCGCCGACCACAACAACTACTACGACTACAAGCACCACAACCACTACGACATCTACGACAGAACCTACGAATACCGGGACAACAACTCCACCGCCTGGTGATAATACCATATTGATTATCATCATTGCTGCTATTGCAGGTGTAGTAGTGATAATCATCATAATCATGATGAAGAAGAAATCGTAGCTGCTAATCTTAGAGAGCCTCTCCTCGAGGTTCTCACCCCTCTTTTTTATCAATTATAGCAAATTAACAATGAAAAGAATGACTGCCTAGTTTCTGAGATAGTTTATATTGGCTAAATACCTCGGTTGGGGATGTGGAGATGATGAAACGCGTTCTACCCCTTTTAGTAATAACGTTGTTTCTTGCAGGTCTCTTTGTTATACCCTCAGTGGGCATAACATCTGAAGCACGCCTACAGGAAAACAGAGTAACCACCAGTACATCACTGGTTAATAATATGAAGACTTCTGAATTGCCGAATGATCCAGCCTCTTTCAGAGTTGCATTATATAATGAA
>JARGGA010000081.1 GCA_029210805.1 Candidatus Thorarchaeota archaeon | reverse complement strand
ATATTTGTAACAATTTGAAATAAGGTGAATTCTTCTTGACTTTTCACACAGCTCTTGTCAGAGGGATAACCATTTATTTGGTGTTTTCACATAATAACTTAGTCTGCAATATGGCTTGAAACATTGGTGACTACCTTGCTAGAACAAACAAAGACGTCTGATGCTGTCGAACTACCCGAAGGGGATATCCGCAGTAGAATCATTGAACACTTGGAAATTGCCGCTTCATCAGGAGCAAGTTCATCCCCTGAAGTTCTTGCTGAAAGTGTAATAACATCAGCAAAGCTAGTTGATGAGGAGCTCATTAATTTTACACTGATTGAGGCCACCAATGTTTTGAATCGCTCTAACTATGAGCAGGTGCCAATAGAGGATAGAATTCTCCTCATTCCGCATTGCTTGCGTGATGCTGAAGCATGTATAGCTCCAATAGACGAGGAAGGATATCACTGCCAGAAGTGTGGCGCCTGTGTAATTGCTGACATAACTGCAGAAGCTGAAGCAAAGGGTATCAAATGGTATATGGTCGGGGGCGGCTCACACGCGATTCGGATTGTCAAGAACGCTCGACCTAAGGCAGTATTAGGAATCGCCTGTTTTGATGATGCAAAGCTAGCAACAGAGAAAATCAATAGTTATGGTATTCCAACCCAAGCAGTATTGCTTTCCAAAGCGGGATGTGTAAACACAGAAGTTGACTGTGACCTTGTGTCTGAGGCAATAGAAATCGAGTATGTGGAAGAGTAGCACGATCTCCCGGAAGAGAGAATAGAGCATGGTGTATTGTCTATAACCATGTCTGAAGTGCTAATTCTCTCTCGGAAAGAAGTAGAATCCTGTTTGCCCATGCGAGAAACCATTACTGCAGTAAAGAACGCATATATTGCCTATGCATCAAATCGAGTTCAAATCGCTCCAGTTGTTCACCTTGATGTGAAGCAATATGATGGTGAAGTGGACATAAAATCTGGTTATATTGAGGACTTCAATCTCATAGGTACGAAGATAGCATCAGGATACTATCAAAACCACAAACTAGGATTGCCTCCTGGAGTTGCGGTTATAATTCTGATGGATCTAAAAACAAGTCTTCCTCTCGCGATTATGGATGGTACGTATATTACAGCATATCGAACGGGTGCAGCAGGTGCAGTTGCAGCAAGTGTACTTGCAAGAAACGACTCGAGTGTTATTGGAGTAATTGGTGCGGGAACACAAGCTCGAATGCAGATAATGGCACTTCAAGAGATCTTTTCTCTTACGGAGATTCGAGTCTGGGACAAATACGAGGAAGCTGCAATCAAGTATGCAAATGAAATGTGCAAACAATTTGGGATAGAAGTGCATGCACATTCTGAACCCGAAAAGGTCGTGCGTGGGGCGGATATTGTGGTAACCGTTACACCATCAAGACAGCCCATAGTCAAAGCGGATTGGATTGATAATGGTATTCATATTAATGCGATTGGAGCAGATGGACCGGGAAAACAGGAACTCGATCCGCTCATAGTCAAACGCGCAGACAAGGTCGTTGTAGACAGCATTAAGCAATGTGTAAAGATAGGTGAGATACAGCATGCAATCGCCCAGGGTCTGATATCAGAAGGAGATATCCATGCAGAGATAGGTGAGATTCTCTTAGGTAAAAAATCAGGTCGTAAAACAGAGGAGGAAGTGACCATGTTTGATTCAACAGGTATTGCAGCCCAGGATATAGCAGCCGCTCATATTGTCTATCAACAAGCAAAAGAACGCAAGATAGGCAGATCAGTTAACCTTCTAGACATCTGATATGGTGGGGACAGAAAAATGAATGGCTTGACGCTTCAAAGAATCCAAGATGCTCACGATAGAATTCGCAAATATGTAAAAAAGACACCACTCATACTCTCCAAAGCACTTAGTGAGAGATGTGGAGGAGAAATATACCTGAAACTCGAAAATCACCAACACACAAACACTTTCAAGTTTCGAGGGGCCATCAATAAAATGACCGAGCTCTCCCCCGATGAGTCAAGAGCAGGGGTAGTTACTGCATCTTCAGGGAATCATGCCCAAGGTGCTGCATTAGCTGCACAGACACTAGGGATTAGAGCAACTATATTCGTTCCGAGGGATGTTTCGCCACTAAAACTTGAGAATCTCGAAAAATATGATGTAGACATTGTAAGAGGTGGAGATTTCAATGAGGTTGAACCGAGGGCGCGTGCATTTGGTTTAGAACGAGGTCTTACGTATATCAGTCCGTACAATGACTACAGTATCATGGCAGGTCAAGGAACCATTGCCTTAGAGATTGATGAAGAACTGAAGGATTTTGATTCAGTCGTTGTTCCAGTTGGAGGTGGCGGTTTGATATCTGGGATAGCTGTGGGGGTTAAGAGCCTACATCCAGATCGAGAGGTCTTAGGTGTTCTGACCCCTGGTGCAGCCACAATGCGTGAATCGCTTCGAGCTGGAAAATTGGTAAAAGTGGATGAATTCGAAACCCTTGCAGAGGCGTTCTTAGGTGGCATCGAAGATGATGCATTGACCTTTGATATGGTCAAGGAGTACGTGAATGAAATTCTTCTGGTCCAAGAAGAATCGGTAGCAAATGCAATGCATCTGTTATGGATTGAAGAAAAACAGGTGGTTGAAGGGGCTGGAGCAACAAGCTCGGCTCTTATTATGGAACAGGGCGAGCTCTTCGAAGGCAAACGTGTGGTTCTAATTGTTAGTGGAGGAAATATAGCAGACTCATTGTTTTCCGAAATGATTGGAAAACACTGAGATACTAAACTTTGATGATACAACATATACTAGAATCATCAACTTCAACAAGAGTGCTCTCAACTCCAATAGTATCTGTAAGATTCTGGAAATCTTGTGATAGATAGGTCTTAGCCCTAAATCCATCTGTGCATACTATGACGCCTTTCTGAGTTGCATCCCAATCAATTTCTCCCAGGAGACCCTCCTCAGACTGAATTTTGAACCATTCTAATCTTGGCTTCCAAAACTTGTCAGAGTAGCTGGTGAAAATACATATCCCTCCAAAACGGGTTACACGTATGATTCTGCATAGTATTGTCCCATTTTTAATTCAAAATGGGTAGCAACTTGAATATGAATTAGTGTTTCGTAGAAGAGGTTATGTCAGAAGTCAGGCTGTAAGCTAACCTCTGAATAACCTGTTCACTTCTACTTACTATCTGAAAGGGAACTCTCAGATGATGAGTTCAATGCGAGACCGTGCATCATTGAATCATAGTCGTGTTCTTCAAAGGAATCAACTGAATCCAGTCCTATTTTGTAGGCAGTGTCCAGAACCCTGCGTTTTTCGCGAATAACTCCTCTTTGGTATACGCCAGGCACCAACACTGTACCCACATGTTTCATACCCAGATAGTCAATTATACTTCTGAACATGTCAACTGTAGGCTGTGCATATCTTTCATTGCTTCCACCCTGTGGCAAAGCAAGAATGATATGTTTACCATCGTATTCAATTGGCTTGTATGAACAACTTTATCGAATTTATTGTGCCTTTGTAAAACCATTGAGCTTTGGAGATAGACCTCCACAAGTAGAAGAAGCCATATACGGATTTCTCAGCAAGTCCAGGTTAGAGGTGGATAGCTCATAATGGGCACCAAGGTCATTCTTCTTGGAACAGGGACACCAAATCCAGAACCTGATAGATCTGGACCGTCGGTAGTGATTATGGTAGATGAGGAAGTCTATATTGTTGATTTCGGACCTGGAATTGTACGACGAGCGATAGAAGCAGGATTGACATCAGCACATCTTAAACGGGCATATCTAACCCATCTTCACTCTGATCATACGGTAGGATATCCTGATTTGATTTTTACTCCTGCAGTCACTGATAGAAATGCGCCTTTGGAGGTTTATGGTCCAACTGGTATAGAAGCAATGACCAATCATATCTTGGAAGCATACAAAGAGGATATTCGGGAGAGGACAACTGGTCTGGAACCTGCTAACCAAAACAGCTACATTGTCCGGGTTCATGAAATTCAAAGTAACTTTACAGGGACTATCTACAGTGATGATCTTGTTTCTGTTGAGGCTTTTCCAGTTGACCACGGTAATTTGTCATGTTTTGGTTTCAAATTCAAGACACCAGACAAGATCATTGTTGTTTCAGGAGACACTGCACCAAGTGATACACTTGTGGAGATGGCAAGAGGTTGTGACATTCTCATACATGAGGTCTATTCTGCAAAGGCGTTGCAACTACGACCTACTGAATGGAAACGGTATCACAGTTCGGTCCATACCTCTTCTTACGAAGTGGCTGAAATTGCATCCAAGGTTAGACCAAAACTCCTTGTTCTATATCATCAACTAAGTTGGACTAGTACCGATGAAGAACTCGTAAACGAAATACGAGAAAGATATGATGGAGAAGTTGTTTCTGGTAATGATTTAGATGTCTTCTAACGGGAGATCAGGTGCTTCAATGAGTGGAAGGTAATCTTGATTCTTGATACCAGAATCAGCGAATTCTACCAAATTCTCAATACTCATTCCTGAAAGCCCTAACGAATCGATACTCCTTCCGGTTGAACGATAGTTGCGTTTGCAGATCTGTTCTCCAATTAAGATGATTGAGTCAATTGCTGGCGGTTCAACACCTACTAATTCGCCAAAATCAGATATTGGAACCAACCCCGTTGGAATATCTTCATGTATATAGCGATGGCTCAAGTCAGTGGCGCATGTAACATTGTCATAAGTATCAATGCTTTTGAGACATTCACAGAGAGGTTCACCCTCTGCGTCATAGACTTCCATCAGCCATTCCAATATTGAAGGAGATTCAATGGAAAGCATCTCGGCAATCTTCATCCGTTCTTTATCCATTCTCTCGATAAGATTGCCGACTGATTCCGAGATAAGATCATGATAATGAAGGAATCCACCGCATTGGGATTCTATAAGCCCGGCACTGAGCACCATTGGTGCAGGATGTAACATCGCATTGACGTTACCCAAACTCGTTTCAAGAACATTCTTTGCCAATACAAAATCAAGAGGTAATCGACTTAGACTGCGGAGAAATTTCTGATTTGAACTAGCGGGTAATGCACTGACTCTCACTTTGTTCTTAATTTTGGAAATCAGTACAGTATCCGGGTTGACAATTCGAGATACAAATGAGAAAGTCTGTGCTTCACCCAAGATAAAATCGGTAGCGTTTTCTTGTGCTTCAATTATATTTGAAAATTCAATTGCCCCGCCAGTTGCACCAGGCATAATTAGCAGTGTTTGACCAGATTCAATCCATGGGCTCATCTCTTCAGCATAGAACTTGTGAGCCTGAGCTGGCACTGTCACCAGAAGAATATCCCGGCCAGGTATTATATCAGCCATATCATTTGACACATATTCGATTGGGGCGAATCCATCAATAACGCCTTGGACATTTACGCCTCCTGCGTTTTGAATTGCTGGAGTCTGCATGAAGATTGGCTCATTCAATCCGAGGTTGGCAAAGGACTGCATATTCCTCTAATATGGGAAAACTGGGATATGATTTGCAATTTCTAACGAAAAGGAATCTCATAAGCCACAACACTCATAACCATAGAACTGCTATTTTACCTAAGCAAAGGAAGAAGCATATTGGGAATTGCCAAGTGTGATCACTATTAGATCATCAACGTCGATTTCATATGAACCCCACTAGAAAAACCCACTAGATTTGTTCCAGATGTGAAAGCATCAGACCTTTTTCTATGCTAGGATAAGGTCTTGCGCGCATAAGATTGTGATACGCAATGAAAGAGAGAATGCTAACTAGAGTGTGTAATGAAAACGAGGAGGATTTGGGGTACAGGAGGATATGAGATGGAATCAGATTTAATTCATTCAACCCTCTCTGAAACATGGAATAACGATATACCTCCTATTGCTTTCGAAGTAGACACCTCGGGCACAACCATGGAACTGACCAAGTTCCCACAGCCCGGATGCTATCTCAAGTTATCACGTGGACCCAGCAAAGATCAGACATTTGAAGTATGGGGATACAGAAGCGAGAAAAGTGATTACGGACTACTGAAGAAGATTATTCAAAGATTATTCTACGATTCTAAGTACATACCACTTCGTTTACGAAATAAAGGCCATGTGAATCTCGCAGGAGTTAAGCGGATTTCAAGAGAGTTTACAACTTCTAGAGGGGCCAATAAGAAACGATGGTCTGCAGTTCTAGTCCCATCACCAGATGGAGAACCATATGGTTTAGTTGTGCTCTTCTCAATCTATGTGGGAGTGAGAAAACTAGGATTGAGCTCTGTGGTAAAACATCCGGTTCATGCACGATTGGCAAAGAGCTTCGGCTTGTCCCATACTAGAACGGCAATGAAATAATCTAGGATTTTTCAGTGCCATAAATGGAATCACTAAGAATTAGCAAGAAGCTCATGAATGTCATAGGTAGCTGTTGGACTAAAAGATTTCAGAAGTCTTCTTTATGATTCACAATTCCGATAACATCCCTTCATTATGTCGCTCTCTATACCATACTGCTGCTTGGAATCGTGAGGAAGGTATAGAAATGACTCCTTTGGATTCAAGTATCTCGATAGCACTTGCGTAGGCGATATGAGCATACCAACAAAAGAATTCACCAAGACTATGAGGCGCATATTGGCCAGATTTGAGGTCTGTATGTAATGATTTGATTGAATCTTCCTGTTCTTCAAAGCACTGACAGAGATATTCAGCAGGTATATCGGAGGTTTCTGACCATTTGGCGGAATCTGAAGGAACCACAATTGGAATTGTTAGAGTTTCTCCAATTGCTTCGGGACTCTTGATACTCCCGCCTTAATGAGCGCGGAATATCTTTCCTCCATCTGTTTTCGTTCGAAGTTTGCCTTTCCGTTGATAATATTCTGTCCAAACGTGATAAAGTGCCAATTTTCCCAAGGCATATTGCTATCATCTTGTCCGTACGCGCCAAGATGACTGGGATCTCCCTCGACCATGAAGAAGTAATAATGCGCATTTGGCCTGTCTAGACTGGGTCGTGATGGTGCTGGAGGCATGACTCTATTACCTTTGGAAAGCCTCTCCAGCAATTAGATATCTAAGATACGTCCACCAACAAACATGAAGGCAAGTTCATCAAATTCGTAGGTGCGACTAAGCTCAAGATTTTGATAGGATGTTTTGATATACTCCATATTCTCTTCAGTTTTTTCCGCTAATATTTTACTGAATTCACATGCATGATTATAGACCGTTTGGGTTTCAACAGAGTTTGTAACCAGAAAGGATGGACGGAAATGTCCATTCGACTTGAAAACAAGACTCGCGTCCATAAGAGGGCGAAGTTCTAACATCAAATCCTCTGATTTAATCCCAAGTAGCAATGCAAGTTCACTAATATCAGGGCTATCATGAAGTTCTCTCAATATTCTCTTTCGGAGTTGTGTCAAAGAACTCCAAGGATTACCGCTTCCGGCTAGGGAAAGATGCACCTTGTCACCATTGTAGGGCGTCCGATCTGCCACTTTTGGCACCTGAAGTAGAAATCGATAGTAGGGTATTTTATAATACCCAACAGAGCAAGATTATCTCTAAGAATGATAATCCATGTCTTGATATCATACCTATGTACTAGCATTTTCAAAATGGAAACGGGCGCCAAAATAGAATGCGGTTCATGAACTATGTGAAGGTTTTTGAGATACATGCCTCCTGTAAAATCATCTCTATGCGGTTGATGATGTATATTTGTCGCAGGAACATGATGGCTCACTGACGGAGGAGCAAACAAGCAAAGCCCTTTCAAATATGGTGAAACAGGGCATATCAGCTCAGGTAAAAAACACTCTAACGGAGGGTGTGTTTTTAGTTGGCATTGCCTTGCTTCTGGGAGCTCCCAATACAGTGATAGGAATTCTGGCGGCGGTCCCCTCACTAGTACAATTACTTCAGATTCCCGCAGTGGCTCTGGTAGAGAAAATCGGAGAAAGAAGAAAAGTCAATTTACTTACTCAGTTCGGTAATAGACTAGCAATCTTAGGAATGGCATTGATTCCTTTCTTAGGTTCATTTGGGGGAAGCTATCTTCTTCTTGTACTTGCTGTAGGAATTCAATCTGTATTCACTGCACTAGGTGCACCAAGCTGGAATTCATGGCTTCGAGACCTGGTTCCAGAAGATAAGCTAGGCCATTTCTTCTCCAGACGAATGGCCCTTAGTAGTCTTGCTGCAATACTGCTATCCTTAATGGGAGGCTACTTCATCAGCCAATGGAATATCCTTTACCCAGGTTCATTGATTGGCTATTCGATTCTCTTTACATTGGCGTTTATTGCAGGAATGGTGGCAATTTACTATACGGTAAGCACACCAGAACCAAAACTGCAATTTTCAGCAACGAAAACGAAGTTCTTAGACCTAATTCGAGAACCGTTTCAGGATAAGAATTTCCGAAATCTAATGTGGTTCTCTGTGACTTGGACCCTTAGCACATCTCTTGCCTCATCGTTCTTTGCAGTTTATCTTCTTTCAAGGCTAGGCCTTGGATTTTTCTTAGCAACCATTCTTGTAGCACTCACACAAGCTATCAGCATACTCTTTTTCAGGTTCTGGGGCAGGCTCTCTGATCGTTTCAGCAACAAGTCGATCTTACAGATGTCTGTTCCACTGTTTATTCTAAGTACATTCTTGTGGACACTCTCAAGCATTGCAGAAACGTATTTGGTCTTGATTCCTCTTATAGTAATAATTCATCTTGTTTCAGGAGTTTCTGCTGCGGGAGTAAATCTTACCTCAAGCAATATTGGCTTGAAGCTTGCTCCACGAGGAAAGGCGATATCTTACCTTGCAACGAGGGGTGCAATAATAGCTATTGCTGGCACAATAGGTCCTCTTCTTGGGGGATTGTTAGCTGACCTCATTGCTAATCATACACTGGAATTTGCCCTTACATGGTATGGAACTAACGGGGAAGTTCTATTGTTTCTTCCAGCTTACCGGATTTCAGGGCTAGATTTTGTTTTTATCTTATCAGCGATAATTGGGATTTACTCATTACATAGACTTGCATATGTTAGAGAAGTTGGTGAAGTGGAGGAAAGAATCGTTTTAGATGCCATTATAGCTGAAACGCGAAGAAATGTACGAACACTGACAACAGTTGATGGACTTCGACACACGTTCCAGCTGCCATTGATAGATCTACGAAAGAAGACACGCAGAAAGCGTATCACGAAAAGCCATCAAGAGAAGATATCTGAAGAAAACGAATCTGAAGTTAGTGGCGACTCAGTCATGTAATTCCTCTAAATTCTTATTCAAGTTAGCTCCTAGTGCTAAGACTAGAGAATTGCTATTCGCTATTCAATGAGGTGAGGCTTTGACTGAACGTATTGAATACAACACGGAATGGGCATATTGGATTGATTCCATATCGCTCAAACTGAAACGTCTACAAAAATCAGTACCTATTGGCTCCATTATTCTAATTAAAAACAGAGGAGTTACCGAGGATGGGAAAAAGTATGTTGACACTGATTTTGGTATTGCAGAATCAAGTGGAGTAAGATCAATTACCAAAAAGGAAGCCAGTAAGATTCTGGCAAAGCATACTATTGACTATATGATGAAGAACCAACGTTGGCCTCTCAATATGGAAATAGAAGAGGTACTGAAGAGCAATGACATCGAGATACTATTTTCTGCAAGTGAGTATGATGAATTTAGATTAAAAATCACATCCGAATTGGTTGGGCAAAAACCCATTAATTTCCTGAACAGCCTTAAACCGGGAGAGAAGGAGAAAGAGCTTGTATGGAGAGTAGAAGGCGCAAAATCAGGAAGGTCGAAATGTCGAACTTGTGGAAACATAATCGAAGAAGGAAAGTTTCGATTTGGAGAACCATATCTCTATGAAGATCATATAGCTTATAGATGGCACCATGCGAAATGCATTGCACCGTTGAAAAAATTCGATGTTGAACGACTTGAGGGATATAGACTACTAGCTTCCGACGAAAAGCTGCGTCTTAAGAAACTGTTGCGATGATTGCTCAGGATTTGAAAAATCGAGAAAACTATAGACACAAAGATTGATAACAAACCGCTAAAAAAGTGGACTTTATGAGTTCGTTGGATTATTCAAGAGAAATTAGGGTTTTTGATGTTATCATAGGTTTCATCCTTGTTGCGATTGGCGTCTATGTAACGATTGGAGGAGTATTTACAGAGGCTCTAATACTGACCTTTTTTGCAGTTGGACTTCTGTTTATTGGCGTTATCAGAACCGTCAAAGGGGTGATGATGTCAAATTTGGCAAGAGTTTCCAAAATCGTTAAGATTCTCCTCGGCATAGGCATCATTGGAGTTTCTGTTGGAATAATCATATTTCCAACACTTGCAATATCTACACTAATCATACTCATTGCGCTGGCACTGATGATGTCTGGAATGTCAAGAGCTGTTGTAGGGTATATGGAAAAGGAATTGGCTATTTGGGCAAGGGGGCTTTATGTTGTTGCGGGTCTTCTGACATTTGCTATCGGTTTTATAGCAGCGGTCTTTCCAACCTTTGGATTTCTTATCTTGTCTCTGATGATTTCACTTGCTATCATATTCTTGGGTGTAGTTCGAATACTCAGTGGAATTAGTGGAGAACTAAGATAATGTGATTAGGGGTTTCAACTGCAAATTAGAAAGCGTGTGAAAATCAATATCGGGAGTGAGAGGGAAAATTCCTTCTCGCTTTCAAGTACGTGCTTCTTGGTTTAATCATATTAGATGATCTTTGTGAATGAATTTGATCTGGAAGTCAGTTGTACACCCTCTTCAGAATTCTGCAGAGATAAAGAGTCGTCCAAGGGGACCATTCATACTTCTGACCAAAAGACCAATTCTTGAAATCACGATAGATAGATTCAGGAGTGAATCTTCCTTTTTGATCCGCCTTCTCCACCACTAAAGATAGCATCTCTTGAAATGATTCATCCCTAACTAATTCAGGGTATCTACTGGTAGTGTCCAATACTTCACCGATATTATACCAAAAGAAAGGCGGTCGTAGTTTCTTGAACTGTGTTCCCTGTCCAAAAATATATGGACGCTCGGTTTTCCTTCTATCCCAACACCCCAGAAGCGTTTTCCCTGCTGCAATCACTTCCATTGGTCGTTCAGACTCGGGCAATAGTGAAAAAAGTCTTAGAGCCTCTAATGTTACTTGTGGACAAAGATCATCCTTTTTTCCA
>JARGGA010000642.1 GCA_029210805.1 Candidatus Thorarchaeota archaeon | reverse complement strand
TTGGTTCTCGTCGTGGGTTCCTACACACATTACTCCTCTTCAAGGTATAAAAAGACCTACAGAATGACTCTTTCTTTCAATGTTCATCCAAGATATGTCCAGGTTTGTCCGGGTTTTTAGCAGCTGTTACCAACCCCTTTCCTATCATCCAAGCTCCAATGCCTGCAATGATTGCCAGAAATACTAGTGCTGGAATGAAACCCACATACTGGATTGTGGGCCCAACTATAAGTATCTGGGGAATTGCAAAGAGCATCGCTATTGTAGGAATAAGTGAGTAGACGCTATTACGGATTTCATTGGGTATTACATCAAGAAGGACTCGCTGAGTTGGAATTGAAGCGAAGGAGTATATCAAACCACTAACAACGAAGATTACAAACATGAACAGAACAGGGACCATTGATTCTATCGGAAATGCTAGGACGATAATGTCAGTACCAGGGAAATACAATTCTACTATTGTTCCTCCTATGAGAGGTGGGAAAAGAAAAACGAGTGCTGCAAATATGAGATAGAATACAAAACCACAAGTCTGAAGCAGTCTAAATCTTGGAATCCACTTTCTGGGCTCGTATTTTTGAGACCAAACTCCTGAACGTTCCTCGGTGGCAATACTTGGAAGACGTAAAAGCGTTCTAAAGCTGGCTACCGCAACGTCCGTCAACATGTACGCATAGAATAATGGGAAGATAATGAAATTCGACCAGACAATCATCGTGCTTAGTAAGAGCATACCACCAACTATGAGCCATTTGACAAGACGATCAGTTGTCAAGAAACTGACTCCTGATTTCAGAATCCCAATATATGCTCTCATTGAAGGCCGAGCTTCTCTGCCCTCTTTGACCTCCTCGAAATCTTGAACGTACTTTAAAACAACAACAGCGGCAAAGAAACATATGATTGCCTCGATTTGAAAGACCCATGGTCTACCAAATAGTGCGGCTAAGATGCTCCCTGGAATTATCGCAATTGTAGCACAAGCTGTAACGAGCATTCCCAGCCTTCCCTGAAAGACTCCATATTGCTTTCTATCTTCATCGCCTGACATGACAACTCGAAAGTTATTGTCAAACCATGCTTGCCACGCCCCACTTTCTTGAGACCCTCCGATGGCAATAAAGACAAAGATTAGAATGAATTAAATGAAAGGAGACCCTGGTACAATAATTGATGTTAGTAAGAATGAAATCCCGTAACAGATGTATGCGGATGAAATGACCCATCTCTAACCTATGTGGTCTCCCAAAGAGCCAGTTGGGTAATCAAGCAGGGTCATTAATGCTAATTGCAAAACAAGTAAAATGCTAACCAATGCAAGTCCTTCAATGTACTGCCCTGGTCCTCCCCCTAAGACCTCTGCTATGAAGATAATATGAAATGTAGATACTAGGGCAAAGGTTGCAACAAGCAATGGCATCATTGCCATCATTATCTTGGCAAGTCGTAGCAATCTCTCATTAGAATCAGTGAAGCCAAAGAACGATGAAGACCTGCTCACAACATCACCTAGACTCATTCATGTATATCACTAATCAATCTGTTGCCCATTTGATGGGCTCTGTGTGAAAAGTCTGAAACAGGTAGCAAAAACAAGATAGAATAATTTTCT
>JARGGA010000641.1 GCA_029210805.1 Candidatus Thorarchaeota archaeon | reverse complement strand
GAATGGCTTCTGCTTCATGTTCATTCCGCGTGGAAGGTTTTTTCGCTGAGTAATTCACATTTAACCAAAGAACCCTTTCTTCACCCAGCTGCTTTTCGAATGTCCAATCACGGACAATCCTTTCCGAATCGTTAAGACTTAAGCCATCATAGAATTCCTCTCTTGGAAAACGTGAGATGTCAGGATGCATTCTATGCTGGAAAGATAGCCGGATGTGACGTGCCGCAAAGATATCAGCAGGTATGCCTTTCCGCACAGCATTTTGGAATTGGTTTTCCGGTTCATCAACAGCAAACCCATGTTGCAGCAATTCGATAATCGATGGTAATGCGATCTGCTCTATATCGTGTAGTTTTATCCTGATTGATTTTGTTACAGAAGGCGGTAGAAACACTGGAAGCATTGAGATAATGTCCTCTTGCAATGCATCTCGCAAGGAGTTGTTTGTTTTCAGCCGCAAATCATGTCGTCGGATCAGTCTCCAGGTAATCTCTTCAGCCCATGTTTGACGATTCTTTCTATTATAAGATATACATTGATCATGGAACCACGCGATTTTTCCTCCTACCTTTTTATCCACAATATCTCCCATAACTGAAGCAATATCATGAGGAACAAGTTCAGAGTTTGTTAGAAAATCATCTTCGGTACCAAGAATTACATCACATCCTAAGGATATCATTCGATCAACACTATTCCTACTATGAGGTGATACGATGAAGTTGTCCAACTCTTCTAGATTTTTCCCGAAATCGGTTTCTATTACAGAGAGTCGCTCTTTAACAAGTGCTAAGTATTCATCGTTGAGGACGGAGATGGTCCGACCAGTCATTACACATTGAAGACCTACCTTGATTGCCAGATCTGCAGTATCAGTTATGACTGCTAATGGGGTGCCACGACGACCGATTGGCCCTCGCGTGTGAAAAATATCCATAACCAGAGAGTTGTTTGAAGGGTTTGGAAACAATCCTTGAACATTAGAAACTACTTGATCAGTATCTACATATGGTGAGAGCTGTTTTACATCACCTACAACAATCCATCTTTTCGCCCATACTGCAGGTACTAAGAACTCCGAAAAGGGCGTCTTGCTCGCTTCATCAAGTATCATTACATCAAATACTGGCTCAACTCTTCCTTCTTGAATTGCCTTAAAGATATCAATCTTAGAAATGATTCCGATCGTTGTACCACACACGAGATTAGAAGATTCAAGCATAAGACGAAAGAATGGACTTTTTCCGCGACGATTAGATACATTAAGTTCTCTCAAAGCAATTTCGTACATCAGTTTTTGACTTATCGATGGATTTCCCATTTTTGAAAAACGGCTAACGATATCTCTAGCAGCAGTTTCTGTTCTTATATCAACTTGATATTTTTGCACTTCTTGTGAAACACTAGTTTCTAGTCCTATACGTACCGCGAAAACTCCATCGATATCTTGCATTTTCTCAAGAACATTGTCAACTGCTACATGGGTAGATGCACACAAAAGTACTCGATTACCACTTCTCAGTAATTGAGCAATTAGTTCTGTGATTACGGTGGTTTTTCCAGATCCAGGAGGGCCTTCAAGTATTGCAAAATCTGGTGTATTTATTGCTTTCAACA
>JARGGA010000640.1 GCA_029210805.1 Candidatus Thorarchaeota archaeon | reverse complement strand
GGGCAGGTTTGACGTCGCCACAGCAGTCATGACAATGTCAGGATTCAGAGTAGCCCCAAGGCTTGGACATCTAGAACGAGCTAAGCGGATCGTCGCATATCTATGCAAGATGAGGAATGCAGTGATACGAGTACGCACGGACACACCCGATTACTCAGACCTACCAGTTACCAGTTATGAATGGTCGAAGACAGTATATGGAGAAATTACCGAAGCCATACCTGACAACGCACCGAAACCATTGGGTAAATCGGTGACGCAGACATCATATGTGGATGCAAATCTCCTCCATGACTTCGCCACTGGGAGAGCTGTCACAGGAGTGTTGCACTTTTACAACCAAATGCCTGTGGATTGGTACACGAAGAAGCAAGCCACTGTGGAGACGGCAACATACGGTGCTGAATTTGTGGCCGCACGAGTAGCAAAGGAACAGATACAGGCAAATCGGTTGGATCTACGATACCTAGGAGTACCGATTGAAGGAGCAGCACGATTGTTTGGAGACAACAAGTCCGTGGTTACTAGTGGTAGCATTCCCCACTCCAAGCTGAACAAGAGACATCAAGCGCTGTCATACCATTCGGTGCGAGAAGGAATCGCATCAGGCATGTTATCGTTCAACCATATGCCAGGAGCCATCAACCCTGCTGACATACTAAGCAAGCATTGGGGATATCAGCAGATATGGCCTACACTCAAGCCGATTTTATTTTGGATGGGCAACACGGCTGACTTGATCGATGAAGAAGATGACTCGAGCATATGGAAGGGGAGCAACACGAATTCCGATATTACGAGTCCCGTATCCACCGATCCAAGTCACGCAGGCAAACAAGACCTAATTGAGTCGAGTCAAATCACGTCGCCTGAGCAGCATACCAAGTCCCACACACATGAAGGACCTCGGTTGATAGATGAGGCGACCAATCAGATGAGCAATGACAAAGAAAGGGGCACCGTCATTTCTGAAGTACCAACAGGAGAGCCAATAGGAAACGACGATGCCATGGACCCTAGAGGAACTACGAGTACTATTCACAGTACGTATGATGATGATGGCCACGCACGTAGGAATCAAGTAGCGCAAGGCCAGACAAAGGAAGGTAAGGATATCTCACTCCAGAACTGAGCATGTTCCTCGCGAGATGGATCTACCGCAGTCCCTCTAGTTAGTTTATAATTTTAATTCAGCCTAACTCAGATCAAACGTAGACAACAGTCCGTGTGGTCCTAGGCAGCGAAATTATCACCAACAGCAAGCAAAAAGCAATATCAACTATCACCTACCTAACTCAGTCCATTCCAACCAGTTGTTACCATCTGATCTAATATTATCCTATAGATACGTATTGGATTAACAGTCGCAGTCGTTACAACTGTCCTTTGTTGAAACGGACTATTCGAAATCTCCTTGTCATTGATATATGACCAAGCGAAGTCGGTACAACAACAAGAAGAAGAAAATCAAGAAGAATCGTCAGTTGGAAGACTCCACCATGACGACTCGCAACCCCGACGACGGCATCAAGGTGCCGCAAGAATCGGACAACCCGATTCCTCCTGAACCAGATCCAAAGATGTTCTCTCCAAGTGCGAAGGTTGAGAAAGACCTAC
>JARGGA010000080.1 GCA_029210805.1 Candidatus Thorarchaeota archaeon | reverse complement strand
CATATCTCCCCGATACACAAGAAAACTGTTAGAGGTTTTTCATATCATCTTATATACTACACAACGATATAGAAAGGTAGGTCTCACAGACACAGAATGTTGACCCCACAGAGTCGTTCCCAGTACCGCTTCTGGGAGGACAAAACTCTGGTGTCTAGATTTGTCCAGTTTACAATGAACGGTCTTTATACCAAGGTCCACTCCCACTGCCTTTCCCTTGATAGGAACAGGGTCAGGGAGTTGCTCTTCCACAGTGACCGATACAAACCACCTGTTGGCACGTCTTCGTATTGTGACGGAGAGGATATGTCACGAGTAGTATCTCTTCCTCTTCTCCTTGATACGAATCTTTCCAATTCGTGGGAGCTGGATCTTCCTTCCCTGAAACTTGATGGTCCCGTTCAGTCTGAAACTGTCCCGAACTCCTTTCCTTTTGAAACGAGGAAAGCCAACTCTCTGTCCCTTCTTTCTTCCACGATAGAAGTTCCGGAAGGCTTTCTGGAGGTTTCTCAGGGATTCTTGTGGAGCACACTTGGAACACTCGTACATCCATGGGAACTGGGTCTTCTTCAGACTGTTGAGGAGCTTGTGTTGTTTCATGGCATCGGTAAATCGAGCTTTTCCTTGATTCTCTTTGAAGAGGGAGATTCGCTGATCGAGACCCCAGTTGTAGACGAATCTTGCGACTCCCGCATGCTGGTGAAGGGATGACCTCTGATGGTTGTTTGGGTCGAGTTCATACCGATAGGCTTTGGTCACCAACATGGCAGTCAGGAGGTAGTATTGATGGGCATATATAAGACCATACAAAATTCTCGTGCGCTACTCTGCTGTTCGAATTTTCTTACTGACGAAGGCTTTAACATCTTATTCGCTGTTGCAAGCAAAGAGTATCATGCCAGAATCGATTCCAGTTCATATTGGCTTAATGGGCCACATCGACCATGGTAAAACTGAACTGGCAAGGGCTTTGAGTGAGAAAGTATCTACTGCAGGTCTCGATAAACATCCCCAATCACAGCAACGTGGTATCACCATTGATCTTGGATTCACAATGTTCAACCTTGGTGAATTTGTTGTGACCCTTGTTGATGCACCGGGTCATGCTGACTTGATTCGCAGTGTTGTTGCCGGAGCCAACATTATTGATGCTGCTATTCTTGTTATAGCTGCGGATGAGGGTCCCATGCTACAGACCGGCGAGCATGTCATCGTCCTTAGGTCTCTAGGAATTGATACAGTGATTGTCGCCCTAACAAAGAGCGATCTTGTTAATGCATCGCAACTGGATATAATTGAAGCAAAAGCAAAAGGAATAATGAAAAGCGCGGGAATTGAAACGTCAGATATTGTTCGAGTATCCGCTCTTACCGGTGATGGTTTAGATAATTTGCGTGCTACTCTGTTAAGACGCTTAGTGCCCAGAGAACGAAACAGGTCTGGGCCATTCTTAATGCCCCTTGATCATGCCTTTGGGAAGAAAGGATATGGTACGATAGTTACTGGTACTGTACTAAGAGGATTCGTACGCACTAATGACATGATTAGTATAATCCCTCTTGGAAAAGAAGCAAGAGTGCGGTCAATACAAGCTTTTGGAGTACATCGTGAAATAGCGAGCGCGGGTGACCGTGTTGGAATCAACATTCCTACCATTGAAAGCGATGGACTGAAACGGGGAGATTATCTCTGTGAACCTAATTCCCTCAAAGTTTCTACAAAAGCTATCTGTAGAGTGAAAAGAAATCCTTTGTATAAGGGAAAAATCACTCATCGAATGACTTTGAGTTCGACAATTGGTATGCCCACGATAACATCAGAGATTCTCCCTTTTGTAAAAGAGGCAGAAGTACCAGTTATTGTATCTGAAACGGATGCATCAGAGTTTGAAGCCGCCCTCTTGCTTCAACGACCTGTTGGTATTGAGAGAGGTATGACTCTTTTGCTAATGCGAACTGATCTTCCTCCAAATGCAATGCGAATTGTTGGCTCTGGTACTATTATTGACATTCCTTCGGATATTCGATTATCCAAGAAACGTATCCGAAAAGGGACCGTGTCGCGGATTCGAGATGAAGATACATTGGTAGAAGGTTTGGCTTCAAGTAAAGAGATAGCGGAGAAACTTTCAGGGAGTTCTGTACGTTCTGCCACTGGTGTACAAGGAATAATCAAACATGCTTTCGGAACACGTGGAGTTGTTTCTGTGGTCTTTGAAAAACGAGTAGTTGAAATGGAAGACATACTGTACGAACGGTTGGTTGAGGAGGAGTATCAATTTGGACATTGAAAAGACGCTTCAGGATCTTATTCCCGATAATATGCTACGAAGAAGTGAAACAACCTTAGAGTCACTTCTATCGCCAATCCGGAATGTTCTTCATCAAAGAAAGATGCCACTTGACTCTTTTACTGATTTACAAATCGAGTTACTACTCAAAGTGCTATCTTCCATGGATACTGACAAGGATTTGGGCGCCGCTCGAGTTGGGGAAAGAGAGGGACGAGTAGTTTCTCCCTATGTTGAGCATCTTGCTGCTGGATTCAATCATGGGATTGGTCGGAGTGGTCATCTTACTGCGCCACAGCCAAAAGCACCTGGAGCGTCTTTGATGCAACAAGCTGCCAATCAGGTAGCACTAGATGCAATGCGAAAATTCGGATTACACAATGTTCACTCGGGCATTGTTTTTCCTCTTTCAACGGGCATGACAATAGCAATCTCTCTGTCAGCTCTGCGACGAGAGAAGGGAGTAAAGCGTGTACTCTTTCCCCGAATTGATCACGCCTCCCCAAAACGGGGAATAGAACTTTCAGGTCTTGAAACAATTACGACATCGACAACTCTTGAAGGTGATGCTGTACAAGCTGATTTGGGGGACCTTGAGAGGGAGATATCAAAGAATCATGATATCGCTATTCTCGCAACTACTACCTTCTTTCCTCCACGAACCCCCGATCCAATCAAGGAGATTGCAAAGATGTGTCAGGCTCATGACATACCCCTGGTTGTGAATAATGCGTACGGTGTACAATCTACCTCAATCATGAAGACCATCTCATCTGCAATAGATGCCGGAAAAGTCGATGTGATTATTCAGAGTGGGGATAAGAATTTCATGACTCCAGTGGGGTCAGCAATTGCGGTATCTCCTGATGAAGAAATAATGCAATGGATTTCAGAAACTTATGCTGGACGTGCCAGTGCTGCGCCTGTTGTTCAGACTTTTGCAGCTCTCCTTGCTCACGGTTTGAAAGGGTATGAAGCACTAAGGAACCAACAGGTTGAATCTAAAACTCGTTTAGAGAAACGTATGACGGAAATCGCTTCTGATCTTGGACAACGAATTCTTGACGTGAACAATGAAATAGCAGTAGCAATGACCCTCGATGGAATAGATGCAAATGATTTAGGCGGTCGTCTCTATAACCGCCGTGTCACAGGACCCAGGGCAATAGAGGCTGGAGAATATGGCTCCTGTATAGATGGGTATCCTCACTCCTATATTGTAATGAACGCAGCAATAGGCGCGAGCAAAAATGACGTAGAAAATGCCACAACTAAACTCTATAAGGAGGCCAGTAGTCATACAGGAACTACCTGAGCAGAGGGATGATGCTTGAGTAATGGTTTGAAAACAGAGAAATCAACACGGTCCATTAGTTATGTTGATGAATCTGCTGTAGTTTTTCGGGTAGCATGGTATGCGCTTGCGCTCAAGCCTGGCGCGTATCTCACAGAATACTCTGAACCAGAAAGCCAGACCTTTGAGGGTAAAGCTCGATTTTCAATTGGGTCTGAAGGCAATTCCTTTGAAGCTGGAATTTCTGTGAATGAGCTTGAATCGATTATCAACATTGATGCTGTTGGTGCCAATAAGGATGAAATCAATGCCTTTCTCAATGAAGCATCCGACGTCATCAATGCGGCACTAGATAAATATCGAATTCTTAGTACTGATGAAAAGAGTCGAGTTCGTCGTGCATTGGTTGCGAAGACGTGTTGGGATCGACTTGTTCACTTGATTCTCAAAAAGAAGCCGTTCTCTGAGATTTATTATCAGCTTGCCCATGGTCGTGAGATGATGATTAAGGCAACAGAAAGAGATACCATTCATCCCATTACTCTGAGCACAAGTGGTTGGTTGGCAAATGTGGAAAATCTCCCTCGCGATGAACCTCTCCCCGGCAACTTGGCATCATCTCTTGCCAAGAAGAGTATCGAGTGGAAACGAGACACTCAAGATGTCATCAAGAGATACCTCTAATTCGAAAGTTTTCTACCGTTCATTGTAAACTAGACAAATCCAGACATCAGAGTTTTGTCCTCCCAGAAAACGGCACTGGGATTGACTCCGTGAGGTCCAAAATGATGTCATGATGACCTCAACAGGTATATCCTGTTTAGATTATATAAACAATTACACGAAAATGTCTAGGATTGTCTAGGTTTTTGGTAGATGTTACTCACCCTTATCTTTAAGACAAACTCGTTTGTTTGAAAAAGTGAATAAGGCCCCTCATTGCTTGGGTGGTCCCGGGCCGTGGGCTTCAAACCCATGATCGTGCAAGCGATTAGAGTTCGATTCTCTTGAGGAGCCGCCATACTCATGAAGACTCAGACGTAAATTTGGAGAGTTCTTCAAGAAGGAGCCTTCTGGTTTCTTCCAATGAGATTTCCTTCTCTAATGCCTGATGCATGATTTTTCTTCTAATACGTGAAACTTCAACACTCTGCCTGAATTTTGGCTTCTGGGTTAAGAATTTCCCAACTATCTCCCTCGTTGCCTTGTCATACTTTTCCGCAATCCCAATAGAGGCTGTTTGTTCTTTTTGGATCGGCTGAAGTGTTTTCAGCACACCCAGAATTTCTTTGGAAACCTCGATTACATCAACAGAATTTAGATCAACTTGGTAAATTGGATTGTCCCATGCATATTTGGCTCCGGGTTTATCTAGTCGTTCATTTATCCTTGTGATGACATCAGAGGGAACCATCACATCTCGTTTTTCATTCCATTGCAGTGAAACATCTAGTGGTGTATTGATGAAAACAATTCCAAACTTGCATTGCCTCTCACTGGCCAGTGAATACAATTCATGACGCATACTAGAATAGTAATTCGTATCATCATGTATCACTGATTCATCGCTTGTCAGCGCGATTCGTGTTGCGTCTAATGCCTTTCTTCTAACCTCTTGTTCTCTCTCAGGAAGGAAGTCTGCATAGTAATCTTGATCTCTCCACTTATCCGTGCTAATCAACCGAACATTTTCATTTACAGAAGAAACCTCGTACAGTTGTTTGGCTAGTGTGGTCTTGCCACTTGCAGGGATTCCACATAGGGCTAAGAGAAACTGATTATTCATGCTATCCACTGTACGGATAATGACTCACAAAAGAACTTCGGATATGCCCAAAAAGGCCAAGTGGGAGATAATTCCCACTATGGTCTAATTGTAATTTTTAGGCTTGTTGCTAGATCCTTGTAGCGGTTTCGTACAGTAACTTCTGTAACGTTGGCTGCTTCTGCAATCTCTCGCTGTGTCCGTCTGTCATTCTCAATGATACCGGCGATGTATAATGCTGCAGCTGCAAGACCACCAGGATCCTTTCCGGCAGTAATACCACGTTCGCGTGCTTGGTTGATGATTCCCATTGCACACTGAACCGTCTTACCATCAAGGCTTAGATCTGCTGAGATTCTTGGCATCAAATCGTTTGCAGATGGAATTGGAACCTTAATTGCTACGTTCCTCAGAACTAGCCTTACACACTGTCCAAGTTCCTTTCTGTTCACCTTTGCTTCTGTCACAATCTCATCAAGCTGTCTTGGAATTTTATGAATTCGACAGGATAGGTAGATTGCTGCTGCAACCATTCCCTCAATGCTCCTACCTCGAACAAGTCTCTTTCCGAGTGCCTTGCGATAGATTAGAGCAGCGGTTTCCTTGGTTTCATGAGGGACTCCAAGCTGGGAGCAAAGTCTATCCATCTCGCTCATGGCGATACTGAGATTTCTATGCTGCGAACTGTGGACCAATGTTCGAATCTGCCACTTTCGCATTCGGTAGATTGCCGCACGATTACTCGCCGCAATGGACCTACCATTTGCATCCTTGTCACTCCATCCAATGGTAGTTGCCAACCCCTTGTCTGCCATAGTGAGGGTCATTGGAGATCCTGTTCGGGCTCTCGAATTTCTCTCTTCAGCAGTAAAGGCCCTCCATTCAGGACCTGAGTCTACAATTCGGTCAGAAACAACACATCCACAGGATGTACAGACACTCTCTCCGCGCGTTTTGTCTTCATAGAATTCGGTGCCTCCACAAGAGGAGCAAACAAAAGCGCCTTGCTGGTCAGTTAACGCACGGATTGGTTTCGCCATTTATTGATCACCTAAGGTTTCATCAACTTGGTATACAGCCGGTTACGTCTTCCGATTAAGGCTCGGATAAAACTGTATACCGAGAGTAGATGCGTCCGCAAGCGCTATTTTTTGGTTATAAAAGTCTTACCTTATGTGTTATCTTTTTTAATGTACGATTGTTAAAAGGAGCGTTTGATTGGTCAATGATGTACACTATTGTACACTCATCATCTACAGATTATTGAAAAAAGAGGGTCGGACGGGCGCTGCTAACGAAAGGAAGTCCAGCCGTGTAGGGGAAGCTGGAACAGGGAGATGAATCAATAGCACCCGTCCTGTCATTTATTGTAATGTAGCTACTCAAGACATTGGATACTACTTACAACGGCCTCTGGAATTACGTGTATATTCTCGTAGTAAGACGAGCCAGTTTCAAGCTCCGTCTTTGTCAACGCAATCTTCAGCATGCCATCGCTTCTGCCTAGCAAGTATCCTGCCTGGAACTGAAGCGGTACACCATGCTTGTCTGCCTCTTCTTTTGTCATCGCACAGCATTCAACGCCTGGACTCTGAAATGAAACCTCAACTATCTCATGGCCTTCACAGAAGTCCATTCTTTTGAGATTCTTTGTTTTCTCTGTTTGAGCTTCTCCTACTATCTGCTCTGCCTTACTACCATCATAATGGAAAGGCTCTTCCATCATCTTATGCACTGCTGGTGTAAAGTAGATTGTGCGATCTGATACCTCATGCATGCCACTACCGTGATCGACGAATCTCTTTGCTGTGCCTTCGCCTACAACATAGCGAATATGTGATTGTTTAGCATCAACATTCTTCGTACTATCACCATCTTTCACAGTTACAACTGTATTGCTCCACATTTCCATGGGGGCAAATGGGTTCGTTGGAATTTCTTTAGCCATTTTTCTACAGCCTTCAATTTAAGGTTAACAATGTTAAATTAACGATAGTTTCTTATAAGGCTTTAGTAATAAGCTTATGTAACAATTACTAATGGTGTTAGACTATGTTAGAGTATCTTCCAATAGTACTGGGAACAATTGTTTTTGGTTTGCAACACAGTGGAATTTCTGCATTATCTGTCAAAGGACGGATAATCGACAAGTGGGGAAAAGAGGGTTATTCTCGAATCTTCACGATAACAAGTATAATTGGCATACTTCTCCCGTTTCTAGCCATGTGGTACTGGGATTGGTTGTATTTCCTCTTTGATCCATCCGCGATTCAACCGCTCCTCTTCATCAGCGGCATAATTTTAGGTGCACTTGGTGGTTGGGTCACCGTAGCCGCAACCAAAGTGATTTCAGTTAGTACAGTTGCAGATATGCGAACGGATAGAATGCCTGAATTGATTACTGATGGGATATACTCCCGAATGCGCCATCCTCTCTATCTTGCAACAATTCTACTTCTCTTGGCACTGGCACTAATCTACCCCTTCCCCCAGATAGCAGTCTTTTCGCTTTCATTAGGCGCATACACAATGGTTGGTGCGTACTTTGAAGAACGGAAACTCATTCTCCACTACGGTGATGAATATTTGGAATATAGAAACCGTGCTGGGTTCATTCTTCCAAAAATCTGAGTTTAATGACTATTCTCTATCGATCATCTTCTGGATCTTGGAGAGATGTCTTGACCGTTTCACGGCTTCCGGACTGATCTCTGAAACCGTTCCCTTTTCAACCACATAATGGTGTGTATTGATTTCCGATGTGAAATGTTTCCTAATGTCTTCAATAACATAGTGTAGCTGAACACAATGTGGGCTACCGTCAACTGTCAGGACGGTCACTGATGAAAGCTGAGCATACCTGACCATCGACGCTATTTTGAAACCAACTTGATTTACATGCATCTCTTCGAGGCATACATGGAGAACAGCGTAGCCTCCATTTTTCTCACTGAATTCAGATACGCTTTCAGGAAAGCGTTCATGCATACAGCTTCCTATAATGAGGAGTTTTCCCTTCTCTCGTAATTTCTTGTCACCGACATTGGTTCTCATTAGGTTGCCAGGGCAATTGGACTCACTGCACACTCTTACCATTTCCTTCTACTTGATACTTCATCAGATTCTTCAACCGGCCCTCGTTGATAAAGAAGAGGAGTTCCAATTTGTGCGATTCTATCACCTTCAAAAACATAGTTTGTTCTACTCAGTGTGATAATTGTCCCATCGAATGTGGAAACAATATTCGTTCCACCTTCTACACTTCCAATCACAGAGCCCGCTCTAATATCCTCACCAGGATTCACCTTTGGAATAAAGAAACCCTCTGATTCCGAGTTAATATTTAGCAAACGACCAGTGAAGACACTTGAGGATTCCATTCTCTCACCCGGTAGCATATCCCGAATCCTCATGAAGTTAATAATAGCTTCACGAACCTCTACAGCCGCTTGTGGATCAATTTGGTCCCGGTAGCCCCTATGTCCAATTGCAATTGCAGGAATTCCTTCATGAGCTGCCTCTGTTGTCAATGCTCCTCTAGTCCCTGCACTTTGTGTAACGAAAGATAATCCCATCTGTGAGGCGAGATTTCGAACATGAATATACTCCCTGTGCATTCCGATGATATGACTCACGCATGACTGTGGGGGCGAGCGGAGTTGAATCACATAATCCACTTGAGATGCTTTCCTCCAGATTTCCCAGGCGATCCGTTCCGTGACAGTACCATATTCTCTACCCGGAAATACGGAATCTAATGCTTGTGAGTCTAGTGGAGAAACAAATGTTCCCAATCTGAAGGCGAGAGGATTGGATACAGGAAGCACTGTGACCGAACCATCGATTCGGTCAAGTTCCTCGAGATACTTCATGAGAAGATAACATGTGTAAACACATCCTGCCGAATTTCCTTCTGTAGCCGAAAGAATCAGAATGTTAGGGCGTTCTTCTCCAAAATTATAGAATCCCAATGTAGTTCCTGTTTTCAGGTCAATATCAATTGCATCAATTGTTGGTTTCACCACGTCTAGACCTTCTACACTTTGGTAAGAAAGTATGACCTATGTATGAATAAGAAAAGGTGTAACACAGGTGAAGGGCATGAACGACTCATGAATTAAAAAGTCGAATGACTGTTCTATATTCACCAGTAAGAAAATCATCATGGCGACATAGTGCATATTGAGCTATGATTTGCTTATGATCCATTTCAGATAGGCCGGTGCTGACTGCAGAACTTGAGGGGTCTCCAATCCAAATTGTTGGAATTCTCCTTTTGATTACATCTAAACTCACATCTGAATAGAATGGTTCCCAGCACATCACAACAATACTGGGATTGTATTGATCGATAGCTTCGATGGCATCTTTAGTTTCAATCCATTTTGGAAATTCTATATTGTCACGACTTGTTTTTGCGTCCGTAACAATGGTTTGGACATTTACCTTGGGACGCAAAAATTCACTGAGTTTTCCATCTCCACTCATTACTTCCAGAATTGGACCTTTGTAATTATTTGAATTCAGAAGTTCATTGATAATCCCTGCTATCTCATCGATGAATTCGTCACTGTATATCTGGTAAATCCATCTTCCTCCAGCGTTTGATCCATTGCAGTATTCTTTTACACTAGATTCTCTCTGGATTCTTTTGAAAAACGATAGTACTTCGTGATATTCTCTGAGCTCTCTATGAATGTCAATGAAAACTCCATTCTCATCATGCATCCAGTTTGAAGAGTTCTTCCTTGGATGCACCTATTCGACCCCTACGAATGAAAACAGTGTTCGAATCTCGAAGAATTAGGGTCTCCACTCTTTAGACGGAGTATCTGTGGTTTGCTACCCGGAATCGTTTCGATTTCACCTCGGGCCTCCAAATCCAGCTTGACTGTTGTGTAGTACCAACTAAATGATCCTTTGAAATCCCTGCCAATTCGGCTCTTAATCTCTGACTGTAAATCCTTGAAGGACACCTGGGATTCATCATTCAGAACTGATAGAATATTGCACCGAATGAGGTCGTACTTCTCTCGCTCTATATTGACGCCCTGCTTTCCTTCTGGATGTAATGTCAATATTCTGTATTGACTGGTCAAGTTCACGCTCTCCAATTCATCTTAGCCATGGCAACATCCTAATGAATCTACTTGCACAGGCTGAATTGTCATTGCGCATAAGCTAATCCACATAATAAATGATAACAAATGGCACTTGTGTGGTTCTGATGCTCGTAGATGTTCATTTTCATACCTATGTTTACACTCAAGAGGAACTAGCTAAGGCGCTAATCGATATTCAAGAGAATCGGGTGTTCCTTTGTTCAGTGACATGTGAAATTCATGACTGGACTCAGACATTGGAAATCGTCAAACAGTCAAACCAAATTCTTCCAATGTTTGGAATACATCCGGGGAATGCATTAAATCATGTTGAGAATCTACAAGCACTCAATCCGTATATGAAAGATGCCTCAATGTTCGGTGAAATTGGATTGGATCGTATCTGGGTCAAAGACTCATCGCAATGGCCTGCACAGGACACATTGCTTGCATATTTTCTGGAATCTGCTGAGAAAGAAGACAAACCTGTAATGCTACACACAAATGGGGGAGAACGCGAAGTGCTCGACATGTTGGACACTCATTCCATATCGCGCGCTATTTTCCATGACTACGATTGTTCTCTTGCTGTTTTGAAGGAAATTGTAGATCGGGATTACTACTTAACTATCGGGCGAACCATTCTTGATGAATACAAAGCACGTGTTCCCAATTGGGATCATTTTCTAGAGATGGCGCGTGTGGTCCCTGAAGACCTTCTTCTTACAGAATCCGATGGGCCTCCTCGTGATCACAGAATGCCCTATGACGTACTCATGGAAACCATTTCAAGGGTTGCAAACAGTTACAAGAATCTTAGACAAACTTGGACTTCCCTTAGATAGT
>JARGGA010000639.1 GCA_029210805.1 Candidatus Thorarchaeota archaeon | reverse complement strand
ACTCAGAAGTGGATATTCACAAACGGTCATGTCTATAGATTGCATGAAGGACAGAGGAGTCTGAATCAAGCTCTTAAGATTGCTTCTGAGATTAGTAATGATCGCGATGTTTTGATACGAAAGGATGGTAAGCATAGATGGTCAGTATATTGGCGACATCGGGCTGATACCGTTATTTGTTCTCTATGAATGCTACATCCCATATTGTTGTTCATCTGGCCACGAACATGTAGAACTGCAGATTATTCCCAGTGAAAGCGCTAATAATGCAATTGAGTATACCGTCATTAGCGATCCAGCTTCCACACCTATTGTATTGCTCCAAGAAATGGCGCTGTAGAATGTTCCTATGGCTCCCACAACTCCAAAGATCAGTCGCACCCTTGGTGTATCCCTGAGAAGCCAAAGCAGGCCAAAGATAATGAATGGCCCCCCCAGAAGTGCATAGAGTAATCCAACTCCCTCAAATCCAATGATGAAAATCCATACAACTCCGTAAGCTATGTAAAGTAAACACATGATGCGACCAACACTGTTGGGCCCCGATGCCTGGAATATTTCCGCCATTTTTTGTCACTTTGACAATCTACATCCCTCTTTATTACTTTCACCAACTACGTTATCTGTTAGGATAGAGTTGTGTGAATGACAAACGAAAGCGATGGATATTTCACACAGAAACGAAATACCTTACAGTCAGGTTGTGAGAACTTGGCTCAGAATTTCACTATTGAAGTAGCGATTTACTTTTCATCATTTGCAGTCAACTTTTTTGCTTTCATTGCAACTTTCTGGTTTCTTCGCGGCGAGAAACATAGACATGCCCCCTTCATAGTTGCCATATTCTTCGGACTATCTCTTTGGTCTCTCTTCATCTCACTTGGCGGTTTCTTATTGAATTCCATACCAATTAGACTGGGGCTGTATACTGGTATCGCCACTATCGCACTAGTTTTCCTTATGATTGATTCATTTACACGAGATGGAGTTGATGCCCGAAAGACTGCCCTTCTCAGTGTAGCAGGAACCTTGCTTGTATATTATTCATAGCTTGTATATTATTCATAGCAATGATTCTAGACAAATCAGTTCAGAAAGGTGCAGTTAGAGAAATCTTACTTGAGAATGGTGTTCTTGTACTTCAGAGAACATACAAATTCTCAGTGGCCTGTGTATTGGTGGCTACGAAATCTAGTCAGACTCTCCGACATGCTCTGGATGAATTTGCTGAGGCTTTCTACAATGAATACGAGGAGCATTTTGATAATCTCAATGAGGTTGCTAAATTCGCTTCAGCTACCAAGCTAGTAGACGAACATTTCGGATTCGTACCTACAGTGGATTGAGCAGGATACTACTCTGGAGGGATACTCACTCGGATGGTTTCTTGAAGAGAATCTCTTCCATCCTTCTCACATTTTCTACCCATTTGGCATTGCGACTGCATCTAATTGTCACAAGTTCCATATGCCATCCTCTTTCTCTTTCAGTTGCCAAGTCTTTTTGAGCCAGTTTGGCAACCTCTTCACTTGCTTCTCTCTCGAATGGATGATTCGAATGTGAAAGCTTCTGGAACTCCTCTTTGTCTTCCGGAGATAGATGAATGCCAAAAGTATCCAACATCTC
>JARGGA010000079.1 GCA_029210805.1 Candidatus Thorarchaeota archaeon | reverse complement strand
TAATATTTTTTGGGGATTCGGATACAGTGGCAATTTGTCAACTGACCGAGGATGCCTCGATTGAGCAGAAGCTTGAGGGCGGGTTTTATTGTGGCGAGCTCTTTTTGAATATTGACCTTCCAGATGGAGTCAATGGGAAAGTTGTTGGAAGTTACCGTACGCAGTTTGATGTATATCATAATGAAGGTTGGACCTTTGATGGTAGTGATACATCCCAGACTCCTGAAATCAGACAGCCTCTATTCTATGTGGGAACCTCGGCTGATATTGTCAATATATGGCTTCGGGATTGAAGGCCAATTTTACTTCATCTGGGTGAACAAACATAGTCTATCGTGACAGGCTGTAGTACTACTATATTTTCAAGGGATAGGACTCATCATTCCACTTGAATAGGATGTTAGTCTAAGGTGTTATAAACGCTCAACTCTTCCACCAAGATAGACCGCTATGAGGGTCGTTGATTTTCTAACTCTTTTATTCGGAAGGTGGTTTGATAAGGATGAAACGCCTGCGCACTCAATAGACAAGGCATTTGTTTGGGGTACAAGAAACCGCACCGGTTACTAGCGATTCTATTATTCAGAAACAAGAGCATTGAGAAGTAACGAGAAGAAGAATCTCCAGAAGTTGTCTTTTATCGAGGCCTATGAACTCCATAACACTAACCGCAGGGTAATGTTTTCCCTACCACCAATATCTATGGTCAAGTTTGAGAGAGCTGTAGAGGAAATGACGGAGAACTTCTTTCATTTCTTATTCCATTCATAGATTATTCAGGCTTATCGATTAGGATTCTTGCATCGACTACAAGTACACCCTTGCCCTTCTCGTATGCAAACGTCGGGTTGAGATCCAATTCAACAATCTCAGGATTTTCTTCAATCATCTTGGATACTAGCATTATCACTTCAATGAGTGCCTCAACATCTCGTGGTTTCTGCCCTCGTACACCTTCAAGAATCTTAGCTGCTTTCAATTCATCCAGCATTTCTCTTGCGTCCAATTTTGTAAGAGGGATTAACCTAAAGGAGACATCCTTCAGCACTTCAACGAATATGCCACCCAATCCTGCCATAATAGCGTGTCCAAATTGAGCATCTTTGGTAACTCCTACAATGACTTCAGTTCCCATATCTGAGAATTGAGTGATGAAAACGCCTCTGCTAAGGTCTACTTCATGACCCTGTTCAACACCGTACTTCTTAGCGTTCTCCATAATCTCATCGAAGGCTTTTCGAACATCATCCTCGTTCTTGAGGTTGAGTTTGACACCACCAGCATCAGACTTGTGTAGAACGTCCTTTGATAGAATCTTCAATACAACTGGGTATCCTATTTCCGCCGACACTTTCACTGCTTCATCAGCTGTTGCAGCAGTTCCATAGTCCGGAATTGGTATCCCATATGCCTTCATGATGTTTTTTGCTTCATGCTCCAAGACAAAGGTTCTTCCTTCTGCCAGAGCAGTTTCAAATATCTTCTTGGCCAATTTCATCAGGTTCAGACCTCTAGTTTCTGACTGTTTGTCCCTCTTATTTATGGTTTGCCAGAGTTCACTGTCTTCTTGAACTCTTTGCCGTACTTGATTTCCCCGTACTGGGCTAGTGCTTTTGCTGCAAGTGCGCCCTTTTCGCCAGTTGCATACGTAGGAATGCCCATGAGTTCCATGATTTCTCCTGCCTTTGTAGTGAAACCACCACCCATTGAGATGACAATGAATGGTTTGCCCGATTGACTTGCATGGTACGCAATTCGGTTAGTGATTTCCATTCCCAGACTCGGGGTCTGGAGCAGCATTCCCACAACAAAGATGTCGTATTCGTCACTCGCAATGGCTTCTTCGAACACTACATCATAGCGATCCGAGCCTGCGTCTCCAACGACATCTACCGGGTTGTTAATTCCACAATAAGGTGGTAATCTTTGTTCGAATCGTTCACGTAACTCTGGTGACACAGGAGGCTGTGAGAGACCCATTGCTTCTATTGCATCTGTCGTCATGACCCCTAGTCCGCCACCATTTGTGACCATCAGAACACGGTCGCCCTTTGCTGGAGGCTGCATTGCAAGGGCCTTTGCCATATCGAACATCTGCTCAAAGTTATCGGGACGGATAATTCCTGCTTGATGATAAGCTGCGGCTGCAACATTATCAGAACCAGCAAGTGAGCCAGTATGAGACATGGACGCTTCTTTTGCCCTTGCTCCTCTTCCAGATTTTACAACAATAACCGGTTTTTCCTGAGTAATCCTCTTTGCAGTATCAAAGAAAGTGCGTCCCTTGTTCTCATCATATCCCTCAGTGTAGTAACATATGACCTGTGTTGTGGAATCTTCTCCTAGGTAGCAGAGTAAATCATCATCGTCAACGTCGCACTTGGATCCGAGACTCACAATCTTACTGATTCCCAGCCCCATCTCTGCTGCCCAATCCGCAATCGCTGCGGCAAAAGCTCCGGATTGGGACACAAGCGAGATATTTGCAACATTGCTCGATTTTGGACGTCCACATCGATATTCCGGTAGGAAAAAGGTGTCAACATGTGAGTGAGTGTCTATCACACCAACACAGTTTGGACCGATAATTCGAATTCCATTCTTTCGGGCTATCGCTACAATCTCGTCCTCTAATTCTGTACCTCTGGTGCCAGTTTCAGAGAACCCTCCAGAAACCACTATTGCTGCTCCCACTCCTTTTGCCGCAATGTCCTCAAACACTCTTGGTGTAATCCTGGCAGGGACTGCAACAACTACCATCTCAACAGGGCCCGGTATGTCTTGAAGTGTTGGATAACATGGAATACCAAGCACGGATGAATATCGAGGATTTACAGCGTATACTTTCCCTTCATACATAGGCTTGATGAAATTTTGGATAATTGCTTGACCGACGCTATTGGGACTTGGAGACGCCCCATAGATTGCCACACTCTTCGCTTTGAAAAAAGTATCCACACCAGTTAGATTACCACATGACTCCAATCCAATCACCACTGTGTAAAGCTCGTTTACTTCAAACCATTTTTGCAATTATACTATACTTGTAGGTTACCATGTGGTACCTATACAGTTTGATGCAACACAATATTCAAACCAGCATGATGTAAGGCTCAATTGTGACGTTCGATATCCTATCTGATGGGAAGTTCCTTCTGGATTCATCAACAAATGCGTTTGATAATCTGATGAAAGAAGGATTCGCCAGTAGAAAGAAGGTATTTGGAAATGATCTGTTCTGCTTCAGTCCTACAGGATATCCATACAAGATAAAGGACCACCAACATTCAAACAAACATAATTTTGCGTCACTTAGTGTCACCGGGACTTCCTGTTCATTACATTGTGAACACTGTGATGGAAAACTACTCCATGGAATGGACGGAGTTCTCACACCCGATTCTCTCTTACATGCTTGTCAGGTAGTAAAGGAACGGGGTGGCGAAGGTGTGCTCATCAGTGGTGGATCAGATGCACGAGGTTATGTCCCTCTTGGTCGCTTCGCAGAAGCAATCCGGGCAGCAAAGCAAGACCTGGGTCTCTATGTAGTCGTTCATACAGGATTAGTGGAACCTGACACTGCCATGTTTCTAGGTGAGGCTGGAATAGATGCCGCTATGCTTGATGTCATAGGAAGTCCTGAGGTTGCAAAGAAGGTCTATCATCTCGATTCCGGACCACAACGAATGGCAGAATCACTGGACCTTTTGAAGGAATATAACATTCCCATAGCCCCTCACGTTCTTGTTGGGTTGGATTATGGCCAATTCAATGGGGAACTAGAGGCGCTCGACATGATAGCACAGAGAGATCCACAGTCAGTCGTCATTATTGCCCTCAGCCCATTGCGAGGCACTCCTATGGCAGGAGCAGAGCCACCAACCCCTGAAATGATTGGTCGAATAATGACTGTTGCGCGCTTAGGCATGAAAGAGACCCCCCTCCTACTTGGCTGTGCAAGACCGATAGGAAATCATAAGATACGGACCGATGAATTTGCCGTGAAAAGCGGAGTGAATGGTATTGCATATGTTAGCCAAGAAGGTGTAGATTTGGCACGTAGTCTAGGACTCAAACCAATTTTCAAGGATGTATGTTGCAGTCTTGCGCCATTAGAACTCTCTAACGCAGCCGTTGAGTAAGCCAACCTGCTATTTCATATCCTGTATCGAACAGCCACAGCCCAACCGCTGTTGCGAGAAAGCCTGGCCACGGGATTGCTAAAAGCAATGCGCTAATTTTCAGAACAAATCTATATTCAAAAAGCAGTGCGGCATTCGGATTAGCATTGGAATCTGTCCAATCATTTCCTTTCTCATCAAGAACAGATGCCATAAATAACATGAACAGGAGTGCAAACCAGCTCAGAATATCAGTAATCGCAGGTAGTCCGAAAAAGAGCAAAATTGCACCAATTGCGATGAATCCGATGATGTACTGCTGTCGATTGACCTTTCCGGAAAGGAGAACCCCTATCACTATCGCAGTAAGAAGGACCAGATCCCACTCACTCAATGCCATGAGTAGACCAAAGAGAATGCCAGATGCTCCTAGGGGGAACCATGCAAGAGATGGACTATCAATCTCATCCAATAGGTCATCCCCAAACTTCAATGAGAGTCCTGCCATGAGATATGCAAATAGAAATACAATCTCCTGAATCACAACACTCACTCACAATAATTCTGTAACAATAATGTGGCCCCTCCGATTAACTATGACACATCATTGGGCTTGCACCCTCATCTAGCCAAAGATCATCACTGGAGCCATATGAATATCATATGCTATGTTGATAAAACTGATGAAATCACTCAAGATAGACTGGAGTGCCTATGGCCTGACCTGGAAGGTTGGTTCTGAACTTGCCTCGAACCGCTCCACTGTTACCGTGGACTCCAAGGACCTTGCCGAGGAATTCTTTCTCATTCTCGCCAATCCACTTGACTTTTCGACCTACGAGGGTTGCGGCTTCAGATCTGCTTCCAATTTCATCGAATATTAGAATAACTTGATTTGTGTGCTGCAGATGCTTTCCGCGGCGGTAGCTTGTGACGACGCCTTTTCGGCCTTTCATTGTTTCGCTCTTGGACATGCGATATCCCTCGTGAATTCTCGTTGACGCCCTAGATGATTGTTATAAGAGTTGCGAATTGTCCTTCTTTTTCGAATGATGCTGACTGAGCACTAGTTGATACTTGGTCCCGCATCAGAAATGGTTTTCTCTGTTTCCAATGACGATTCTGCAGTGAAGTCTGCATTCCGATATTTCGCTTTGAACTCCTCATCTTGAAGAACATCACGCAATGCCCAACCATTCGGGTCTTGCATTTGAGCCACTCTATACAATGTGAACCACATTCTTCCATCAGCAAGTGGTCCTGCCGAGAGCAGTGGAATGACTGTTTCGCGTGCTATTGAGATCTTGTCATTCGATTGCTCTAGCTTTGAGATTAGCCGTGCCTCTCTCGCATTTGATTGATGTACTTTGTAAGCAGATTGAGCAGTGGTAATCCCTGTAAGAATTACGACAAAGAGAATCAGTGCAATAAACGCCACAATCTGTGTGAGATCTATCATGAGCACCAAGGAGCCTGCTAGAATGATTATGAACACAACACCATCTAATATCGAATTGGCAACACTGGACATTTTCCATTTGTAGTATCGCGATAGCCTTGTGGTTGGTGTCCGCATGCCTGCGAGGTCTCGAAGATACCTATCTCTGGCTCTACGAGAAATTGACATCCATGCTATTTGGATGAAAAGCGCATTCAGCAGAATGAATATTGAATCAAGACCGAGTACCTGCATACTCATCTCGATGTAACTAGATGTTTAAGGCTATTGAAAGACGTATTATTTGATTACTTTCGGCTCTCTCTCCATGTTCCAAGTGTGCTATTGAAGGGTTCCAATCATACAGTAAAACTAAATCTCTTATCCAATTATATGCAATCTGGGTCTTGTTGTGCTGGTGCGAGTTGTACAGGCTTACAAAACTTCCAATCTGTGGAGAATCGCAAAATATTCTCAATAATCACAGAGATGGTCAAAATGACATCCCGTGCTGACCACATGGAGTAGATTCCAGTGCCGCTTCCTGGAGGAACAAAGCTCCAGTGTCAAGATTTGTTCAAACTAAACTGAGTGGCAAGCCCTCCCAAAGCAACTCGTATCTGCACGCATCCCCATTCATCCGAATGACTTATCTCCATAATCCGCTGGTCCAACGATTGGTGGCACTTATGGACAAGGTATCCCACATTCCCCCAGATGCAAACACAACCGTTTCCGATTTTGTACAATCAATGCTTGGCGTTGGTGTTTTAGGCGCAGGACGGCTTGGCCGTGCGGCATCCATAGTTTCCAAGATGTTCAGGGACCCTGAGTGCCTTACCTACCTATCGATGTCTGGTCCTATGGTTCCTGGAGGACTCAGGCATATTATTGCACATCTGGTCAAAGAGGGATACATAGATGTCATCATTACTAGTGGGGCCAATATTGTCCATGATCTTGTGGAGGCATATGGCGGAGCCCATTATCGTGTTCCAGCTCGGAAGAATGATGCTGAACTCAGGGAGTCAGGGATGGGTAGAATTGCAGATCTCTATGTCAAAGAGGAAGATTTCGAGACCTTCGAGTCAAAGATATACGAGTTTCTGGAGTCACTCACTCTTGATGAACGAACCACATTGGCTACCAGCGAATTTCTGAAGAAACTCGGGCATACTATTGACGATGAAAACTCGATTGTGCGTCAGGCAGCCCAGAAGAACGTGCCAATCTTCTCTCCGGGAATGATGGACTCGATGTTAGGATTTCATCTCTATACATATAGCACAACAACAAAACTGAGCCTCGACTTTGTCAAGGACCTTCGAATCCTAGGCGAAATTGTTGTCGATTCCAAGAAAACCGGAGCCATCATGCTTGGTGGAGGATTAACAAAACACTTCACAATGGGTAGCACAATTCTTAGAGGTGGGCTAGATCTTGCAGTTCAGATAACACTCGATCGGCCAGAAGGTGGAAGTCTAGGGGGAGCGCCACTAGAAGAGGGAGTGTCTTGGCAGAAAGTACAGACTGGGGCAAGTTTTGAGTCTGTCATTGGGGACGCTACTGTCATTTTTCCACTGATGATACTCGGTGCTTTGGATACAATGCAATCCTAGCTCACTGCCTTCTGGAATATTTTCGGTCCTCTCTCTGAGGCTTGAATGTTCTATTCATAATATTAATCACAATGGAATTTCTTATAGTGGAAGGTCATTGAGTTGAATAGAGGAATTTGCTATGACGAAATATCCAATTCCATACAAGAAGGATTCAATCTATTTTCAATATCACGTCAAAGACTTTGATCGTGCGAAAAAATTCTACGAAGAGGTCATGGGCTTAGAGAAGGTCTGGGATGGAGGTGTAGAGGCTGGTTGGGTCGAATTCGCTCTTCCAGTCGAAGGTGCACGACTTGGTCTGAATCTGACAGAAGACGAGATCAAGAAGGGCTCAGGTACACTTACCATCAATGTTGATGATATCGCTAAAACGAAGGATTACTTCGATGGTAAGGGGCTATCTCCCACTGATATCGTGGATATCCCCGATATGGTATCCTACTTCAACATCGAAGATACTGAAGGGAATCCAATCCAGATTGTTGCTGACCCTAGGGTCAAATCCGAATAGGTCTTCCATCTACGCATAAGCTGCCATTATCAGAGCAACTAGCATGATCAATCCACCGATATACAGATGTTGTAGGTGGAACCCGAGTATGTAGATTGGGTTGAAATCCGGCATCCAATGTAACCACTCCATACCAGGTAAGAAATCATGCAGGTCATCAACAAAAATGGCCAAGCCCACAATGAACAGCAACACTGCAAATGCAAGTCGTCCTCTGCTACGAGTCATCAAAACCACGCAACATCAAATATCCATTTGATTGGTTATGAATTCTTCTGCTCTTCTCGCATGACTTATATCAAATCTAACGAATGATATACTGTTCGTGTAAGGGAGGAATCCAATATGGATATCCAAACGATAATGGATGTTCTGAGTCTATTCGTAAGAGATCGAGAGGCAGTCTACAACAACATAAAGGAAGAGAAACATCTCAAGGAGATGTGAAAATTGAGAACCTACATGTGAGCTATGCCTTCTCGGAGTATACAATCTTTGATGAAGGTTGTGAAGATATTGATGGCTTCCACAAGGAAGTTGCACTATCTTCAGGAGATGGAACAATTGGTGCAAATCTCAGTGAAGGATATATAGAACTGATATCAGTGGCACGCGGTACTGGGTGGCATGGTCCTACCTACGCCAAGCCGCTCGAAAAGCCCTTCAGGTTGTACCAGCTTGCAGAGTTTTCGATTGTGAACGAATTCTTCCACAGTGTCGTTCCGCAAGGAATCATTACAATTGAGCTCTATGATGATAGTATGCGGTCAGTTCTTGAATTCAGGATGGTGGACGGTACCAGCTTGACCCAGAGCAGCTTCTCCGTTTCATACACAAACGAGGATGGCTCTGGATTCAGTACTGGTTCTTTCATTACAGGAAGCTATCTTAAAACTTCAAAGATAAAGTCTGATGGTTCTAATATCTACAAGGATTTTGGTAGTGGATACACAAGTTTCGGATCAGTCGATAATCCATCGCGAATTATAAAATACCTTGTTGTATCAGGAGAAGGGTATGAAGCAGAACCTCTTGCTGATTTTCGAATTCATGACATCAACATCGAGGTGGACCTAAATGCAATACTTCCAGGCGGAGGTGGGTCTGAGTCTGTGGAGTGCGATGGGACTGAAACTGGACTCGTTGAAGGTACTGAATGGACCATTCCCCCTCCAAATATGGACTCAACTTCAGAAAAGCCTGATGATTGGTGGACCGGACCTTGGCCCAGATATCATTACAGGGTTGATAAAACCGACACTCAAGGCCGCAGATTGATGCTAGAGTTCAGTGTTGATATCATTGGCGACTATCGGTTGGATGATAGTGAAATAACAACTGGCGGGAACATAATGAGTCCCGAGGATGCTGCTGCAAGTGAATTGCAGTTTAATTCATTCTATACTGATGTTATTGAACCTATTATTTGGGTGATGAAGTATGTAATAGCAGCTGCCAGTGGAATAGCTTCTGTACTGTCTTGGACGGCTGCGATGGAGCCTACTTCTTTCTTGCTCGCGTATATGGGATTCATATCTTTGGTTATGATATACAATATACTTCTCATTGCTACGTTAATTGAAACCTTTGATGATCCATTCGACAGAGTGGTCGCATTCATAGACGCGACAATATTTACAATACTTCCAATGGCTATCACAACTGGATGTGCTGTGGCTTACTATGCCCTTCGAGCTATAGGTAGCACGAAATTGGCTAACCACAAACCTTCAGTGGCTGGAATTATCAAGGCTGTTTTTGATGGGATTTATCTTGTTTGGTGGATTAATGTTATTCGGTGTCTTTGGACTGGTCAGATACCTTTCCAGTCTGGATAAGTGATTATGAATCAAATCGAAGGATTTTTTTGTCCTTCGATCTCTATTTTTTTTGTTTTTGTAGTAAAAAGGAAGTGCAGGTTTGATTCCGAATCCAGTACTGCTCGTGCTTTACATATGTGCACTAGTTGGAGCATTCATTGGTGTATTTCTGACAATGGGCTTCATTGCTCTCTCAGGAAAGGAAGATTGGAGTGGTTTACGTTTCATGGCCGTTTTATCGCTAGGGACTATTATAGCTACTTACTCCTTGCCACTCTTTGTTATCTCCCTTCTTTATCCCGCCTATCTTATGGAAGCAGTCCAAGAGTTTCCTAATTCATTACATGGCGGCATGATTCTGGGTGTAGGGACTATGTTAGCTATTGGATACACCAGGGACAGGCAAAAAAAGCAGGAAACTGAAATTACAAATCAATCTCCAGAATGAGAATCAGCTAGGCACACTCCATAATCCTTTTATTCATTCTCCAACGGGAAACGATGAATAGCCTCCTCAGGCTATAGACCAATCTAGGTGATTAAAATGGGAAAGCGACCTGGACATGATTGGTCATGAATTTTCCTACTCTTCTTGCAAGCCTCTATCAATCGCATAGGGCTAAAGGCTCCCCTTCGATTATCAAACCCATTTTACATTGTGTTTAAATACTCAATTAAGTATAATGCTTTTGGCGTATAATGACGGGGGAATTATGAATCAAACAAAAGTATTTTCTAGGCTTGCCTATGAAAAATCGCAATACTTGCTTCTTATGATGTTGATAGTGTCACCGATGGCCATTATGCCACTCTCTATTCCAATCATGTCAGATATGATTGTAGTTATAGATCGAGATGACTCTGTGAATATTGCAGTCCAGACTATTAAAGAAAATGTACAAAATGTGAAGGTTGTAGAATACAACTCATTGGATTACGCATTGAATATCCACAGGACATTCGGAAAGGTGACATGGGTGTCTCATGGATCAGAAGAAGGAATTCTTGTTGAGAAAGAAACTATCTCTTGGAGAAAGTTCAGTAGCATGACCATGCTAACTCTAGGTAGGGACATTATATTGGCCTGTGAGTCTGCAAATATCTGTAGTTTTGCTACTCCGGGTTCTGTAATTGGTTTCAATGGTGCAGTTGACGCAATGCTAGGCGGTCTAGTTGTTTCATACCTACTTGAACGTGAACAAGTAGTCTTGGAGAAGGCTTACGAACGCGTATTCGATATCATCAGTGGAAACGTTGATTATAGACCATTGGACCTTTCAGCTGCAGAAGGAATATACTGGCTTGCCGTATTCCTTCTCTCAATATTAGCATATTACCTCGGTAATCCAATGGCTGCAACGAATCCAACTTGGATCAACTTCGTAACTTATTATCTGTATGAGAATGTAATCACCAATGCACCCGGCATAGCTCTCACTCTGGTATATCTCGCGTTGGGGCAGATGGATATTTGGGTTGGAGTATTTCAGCTTTTGGGATTCATTATATTTGATGTTCCTACTGCATTTTTGCAAATGGCAATGGACCCTTTTGGCATTATTACAGACCCAGTATTCATTATCTCCTTGGGTTTGGGGATATCTATGATTGCATTGTCTGCATACTATGGAAAATTGACGCTCGATGTTGCTCTTGTAATAGTTGGTTTCATCTTCATAGCTGCTGGAGCCATTTCGGATTTCAATGATAGCAATGATTGGGTTGGATGAAAAAAAGGATAAGTAGATTTCATTCAATGAATTCTCAGAGGTGCTAGAACGACATGAACGTGAAGAAACAATTCGAACCAGCAGCTAGAGTACTT
>JARGGA010000078.1 GCA_029210805.1 Candidatus Thorarchaeota archaeon | reverse complement strand
ATGAGGTGACATTCGTGGACAAAGAGAGTAAAGACAACCCGGAGCTCGAGTATCAGAAATGGAAACTTGAGGTTCGACGGGGTGCACTCTCACTTGCTATCTTAGCAGTCATTTCTGCTGGCCAAAGCTATGGTTATGATATTATGAAAAAATTGAGTGAAACAGGGTACAAAGCCCTTCAAGTTGAGCCAAGCACAACATATCCGCTTCTTAGAAGACTAGAACGGAGAGGCATGCTGGAGGGGCATAAAGTAGAGTCAGATGGCAGAATCCGTCGACACTACTACATCACTCGCGAGGGACGAGAATATCTGGAAAGGATGGTTGGATCTTGGCAAGACTTGAACAATCAATTGGAACTTCTCCTGAAGGAGGCAGATTTACTATGACTGAGGATGCTTTGAAAATAATCGAGGAATACCTTAGTCTAGTTAGGGAATATCTTCCGAGCAGCATTGCGGATGATATTGTAGATGAACTCCGGGGGTATATTGTGGAAGCTGCAGAAGAAGAAGGAGCAGGTACGCTAAGTGTGGAATCTGCCAAGAGAACAGTATCTAGATTTGGAGCACCTTCAGAGGTTGCTGAGGAATATAAAGAATCGATGCTTCTTGAAGAACACGATACTAGTCATATCTCTTCAGGAGGGGGGAGAACCACCACAGCAGTAAGTGATACTCCAAAGAAAGAAGTGAGGGCTCGTAGGGCGGTCGCACAGTTTTTTGTTGCGATCAGCTTGTGGATAATTGCGACAGGAGTTGCTGGCTTTTTTGCAGGACTCATCATTGCAATGGCACAACTCACTACCGTTTTTGTTCTAGCTATATTTAGAGGTTTCCAGCTCAGACGTCGTAGTAACTCACTGTACCGAAGATCATATCCTGAATGGTCCAGATTGCACAGATTGTTTACTCTACCACTAGGTACACTTCCGGTATTGAAGAATAAGTGGATTGTTTTTGATTTTGTTCTGACAATCATCGCTATTGGCGTTTGCATCAATCCATGGACGTTCTATGTGATACCATTCTTTGTATTTCGACTATGGTTTATTGTAAAACGTGTACGTGAGTTAGATCCAATTCTATTTGTTAAGCGTGATGTCGTTTTAGGATTGTTGACTGTAAGCATTTTCAACCTAAGTGTTAATGCACTATTCTTTTTGGGAGGGATGCATACATACATGTATGCGAGCCTATTTCTTTTAATTGGAATTTATGCAGGCATCTATGGTTTCTTTCAACTGATCTACATCACTTCAGTTACACAGGGTCTTTGGTTTGAGAAGATGACAATTAGGAGCGATGGAGAGGTAACCGTTGAATCAAAATCAATTCCAGAATATGAATATGATGAGCACGGTGAAATTGACCGAAAGGAAACAGAGCCAAGAGGAGATCCTGCCAGCTTCACCAGAATATCACTAAGAGCCATTGGATTGGGAGTGATGTGGAGTACAGCAGCCGTATCAATTGCCTTGCTCCTACACGGTTTTCCATGGTGGTCACTACCTGCGTCCATGGTCATTCTTGCGATTCATATACCTGGTGCCGTCGGACTACACCTTGGAAATGTTTCAAGAGCAAAAAGGAAAGGTACACTCCAGTGGAACAAAAGAGAAACCAAACCATCGTTACTTTTCAAGCTCCTCGATTTTCCCAAAGGGTTATTCCCAGAACAATCAACATTCATGCTTCGAATGGACCTATTGGCAACATTCCTCGCATTCATCTTCTCTACGGCCTACTGGGCGGTTGCAGATATGCCCTTAGCGTTTAGGGCAGTTCTCATTGCGTTCTCAGTTTTCAGCGGATTACGATTTATAATACTAAATAATAAATGGAATAACCCATATTCAACAAACTACAATCGACTGGAATTTGTTGTGAATCTCGTTCTACTGATTGCAGGTACTTACTTAGTCCTAGGAGCCATGTTTGGTACTTATTGGTACTATGATGCACCTTTCAATCGAAGTGTATACGCAACCTATTTTGAAGTGCGCTATGTCTTTACAAATTACTTCTTCACAGGATGGATATTCTTTGGAATCTACTTACAATATGCAATGGTATCAAGAGGTCAAACGCTATGGAATGATGAAGTTACCACTTCAACAACAAGAAAGAGGACTACTCCCGAGGCAATAGAGAAATCTCCTACACCAAAGAGAAAATCACCTAAAGAAACAAGCATAACTCTGACCACATTACGTCAACAATATTCTCAAGCATTTGGCATGATAGCTGGATGGTATGTGATTCTCTCACTTGTTGCGACGTTTGTTGTCATGCTTGCTACTGGATTATTCTATGTTGGAGTGGTGTTGATTGTAAGCACTATCATGTTAATTGCATCCCTTGTAATTGCAACACTACAGTTTGTTTGGCGACGAATCAGGATTTCATTTAACCCAGATTCACCGACCATAGGAAATAGAACAAGATTGGAATCTGCGATAGATGCATATCTCATGGCAGCAGCCATAATATTTCTTTATACAGCTATACCAGAATTCATGGATATATACAACAGATATCTCTACCAATTCAGCGGCATTACACTGACCATAGCTCAGATAATCGGCGCAATCGCCTTTGTAGCGTTGTATATTTCTCCACTGATTCGACTACTGGGAAACATTACGGGTCTAATGAGAGGTGAAAACAGAGCAAGTAACGAAGCCATGCTGATCAGTGGAAGTCTTTTCGCTATATCAGTTGCAGTATTTGCTGCTATGAACTTGATAATTCAACCCTCTATGGGTCTGATTGGTGTGTTCTTCTATGATTTCATGCCCATAGTGCTCCTCATAATACTGATTCCAGTAATTGTTCAGGCTGTGACGTCTCAGATAAAAATCGGGAGTGAGAATACTGTAAAGATAAAACCAGGAGAATCACTTCCTATTTTCGGAGGAACATCATCTAAATCATCAGAGGGTCCTGTTGATGAAGAATACGTTCCACCACGACAATAGCATAGAACCAACTGTTTTATGCTATAATCCAGTCAGTTTTATGTAAATTGACTGCCACTAGAAATTAGATTATTATGAGCTCAAAGATGGCGGCGTCGCTCTTCCTTGTACTGGTACTGCTCCTGCCGAGCTTGTATGCCGTAGATGCTCAACCTACGTTGGTTGACACTTCACTTCGAAGCAGTATCATCTACCAATCTCAAGAGCTCATGTCATATCCCTCGCTTAGTGTTCAACCGGGACATGGAATAGAAGGACCGTCGGGTGAGTTCACATTCCAGTATTCTAACGAAGCAAATTCACACGATTCAGGAGTTGCTAGATTAAATTGGACTCATGTACCAGGCACAGAACTATCATACAATATAGATAGCTATCAGCCTCAATGCGAGGAGTTTGCATATTTCTACCAGAACTTCTCATGGAACAGAGAAACCACGCCAGCAAGTTTGAATCTTTCCTTGAGATATCAGATTACCAAGACAGGATGGTTTCTTACTGAGAATTCAGCTAGACTTTTTGAAATTCGTTCATGGATTATTCATCCGGATGGAGAATGGCAGTTCATTACAACTTTTGCAGGGGGATACGATGCCTTTAGGTCAAATTCGTTTACAATAACTCGCGCATTCTTTGAAGGAGTGTTTGATGCAATATCAGCATACCCCGATCAATCGGATCCACAAGTTGCCCAACTTGCGATTGGCCTAGTACCTACATGGAGATTCAGAAACGACGGGTTCACCGAACCATGGAGAACCTACAATGGTTCTGTTATTTTGGATGTAACTGAGTTGGGTTTGAATGCACTCTTTCGAGTTACAAACGCAACTGTAGAAGTAGAAGAGCCTGTTTTCAGCAATTCGTGGCATGTTGGCAATTCTGACTCCTTCAGGGATTCATTCATGGCATCCGATGATAGTCTCTACGTTCTAACCGTAGATGATTACTACGGAGCTGGATTAGGGTCAACATTGACTAAAGTAGGATTACAATCAGAAATAATATGGAGTAAAACTTGGAATGCATCTGGAGGAATTCTATTTCATTCAGTTGCTGCAACTCCCCAGGCCATATACCTGATTGGCACTATTTATGGTTCAGGAGTAGCCACCAATGTTGGAGTATTTGCATTAGATATCAGTGGCAATGTGATATGGGAGATGATTCTCGATTACTCATCAAGTGATTATCCGGGAGACGTTGGTGTAAATTCAGAAGGTGATATCTACATTGGAATATCAACAGCCCTTTCGCCGGTTCGCAACGTGCTCATCAAGATGGACAATACAGGGACAATACTATGGGAGGAATATTTCGGAGCAAGTCAATGGGATAGAGTTGAAGATGTAGAAGTGTGCGATAATGGTAACATATACACACGAACCCCCTATTTGCTGACACTTTGGAATGAAGATGGAACGCAAGAATGGTCAATTACAGACAATTTCAGTGATGCCTATGCCCTGAATGGGGGCAATGTTTTGACAACGCATTCTGTAACATCTGCCTCAGCCAATTTAACTTGCCACAACGACCAAGGTATTCAGCTATGGTCGACCATCTTCAGAATAGAATATACAAACGATTGGTGGGATACTGTTGACATATCCTCAGGTATTGATGGTCCGAACGGTTCCATCTACATTCTACTAGGAATTTACGGATACCATCCTGGACGTCTGCTATTCAAACTTGATAATCTAGGGCATCAACTGGAAAATAGAACTTTAGCATTCAAAGATGAACTCTATGATGTTTATGACACGCCACAGTACTATGACATGTATATGGATTCCATAGGGTTGGTGCATTTAATTGGACTTGTTCTGAACCGTGATTTGAGCTATTCCAGTATTGTTGGCATTTATAATTTTGATACACTCTTGGTAAACTCAGTCTTCTCTGTTATATTCAACTCATCTGTAGCCATTGTAATCATTTCTTTTGTGGTGGGAGTAATTGAATTCAAACAGAGAGTATATTGCCGCAAAGTGAAACCTGTTTCTTAGCTTAGATTTATCTGCTTCTGTTTTACTATTCAGAAACAGAGTGTGGTGGGATCAATGCGTGTGCGGCTACTCACATGTTTCATAATCACAATATTGATTCTAGTAGGTTCGTATCCTGTTTTAGCCAAAGGTAACATCTATGGAGATCCCTTCATTCCTGGAAGATTGTATAACATAGAGAGTGTTGTCCAAACAGATTTCTCAGCACCTGTTTCATGTAGTGTTGCTGGTTCTTCGGGCGAGTTCTCTTATGACCAGATAGAATCAGACAGTCTAACATTCAATTGGACGCATATTCCTGGAACGGAATTGGAGTATATCCAAACTAACTTCCCGCCAGGGTGCCAAGAATTCGTGTATGTCGAACAAGAATTCTATTGGAATCATAACGTTCTCCCCACTTCTTCAAACCTCAGCTTATCGTTTAGTATCACAACCACAGGTATGTTTCATAATGATACCTGGGAGTCTATGTTCGAAATAGGGATATGGCTAGTCAGTCCACATAACAATTGGGAACGTGTCTCCACGTTTGATTGTTACGGGGATAGAATGTACACCGAGTACAATATTCTCAGGACTTGGAGCACGGATACTACGTTTCAAGAATTAATTCGCAACGAAACGGAATCCGAAGCAAAATTGGTTGTTGGATTGATCCCGTCGTGGAGATTCCAGTGGCATCCAGATTCTGAACCGTGGAGATACTACTATGGTTCCGTCATTGTGGAATTTCATGAAGCTATCTTCGACATTCTCTATAGAACCGAAAGTGAGTTTCCCGAAGTTGGCACTCCTCTGTATCAAACAACATGGGCAAACGGATATTCAGATGATTTTCAAGACTCATCTACAACACCAGATGGAATATCGTATCTATTGACAGTTGAGGATCATGAAGACTATCACAACATATTTTCAGTCACAAGAATAAATCAGAAAGCCGTGATATCCTGGCAGAGATCTTGGAATCTTATCCTCACCCTATAGATGGTATTCTGTTGCAGCGTCCTCAGATGCGGTGTACCTTTTCGGTACAAAATGGAACAATCCTAATTCGGAATATGAACCTTACATTTTGGTATTGGATAGCAATGCCGACTTGATTTGGGAGAGTAAGATTGCAGTAGATGATTTTTCAAATCCGATTGGCATCGAAATCGATAATATTGATAATATATACATTACATATGAAACAGATCATGGGCAACAATGCTGTTTGACGAAAATAGCTTCGAATGGAACATTGCTCTAGCGCACATTCTATCAAAGATACGGATGGGATTCCTCTGATCAAATGGACGCAGGTCCCTCGGGAGATATATTCACTCGTTCATGGGACCATATCACAAAGTGGAACAATGGAGGAGGGGAAGAATGGGTGATTAATGGATATTGCGATACAATGTTTGCTTTGTCAGATGGAGCTCTTCTCACTGCTGAAAACGTTTTTTCAGGAACGACTAGATTTGTGAAATATGATGCTCAAGGTGAATTTGAATGGTCAAGGAATTTCTCAGTGACATATGGCCAACATTGGGATGATTACTATGAGGTACTAGATTTTACGGAATCTCCTAATGAAACAATATTCATTCTAATTGGATTATATGGCTTTCACCCTGGTAGAATCATTTTAGAAATGACTACTGAAGGTACAATCCTTTCAAATCATACTTTGGCATTTAGCTCAGAACTATACCAAGCATACATTATTCCTCAATTTAGAAGAATCTCATTCAGCACTGATGGGCTGTTATACCTCTTTGTGCATGTTATTGATGATGATTGGTATTATACGGTCATTGTGTCGGTATATGGAACTGAACCGTTCTTCTACTCAACCTCAAATATGACGCTGCTAGGTTCGGGCCTCGCAGCAGCAATAACAATAAGCACAATCGCAATCCTTCAAACAAAGTACCAGAAATCTGAATACAGAAAGCTCGTCCCGTAATATTTCATAGATTCGAGGGATAGTGACTTAGCTTTATTTGCTTTCAAAACAAATAACCCATAGGACCGTCTAGTAAATCTAGGCAACATAAAAGGAGCGTACAGAAGGGTCATGCAAGATCTCGTAGCAATTGCAGTTCTACTAAGAGAAATTTCATTTGGTATTCTTATTGCAGGTTTGTTCTACACATTCGGGATGTTTGCATTGGGGAGGCTTTTTTCTGCTTTTTCTGAGCATGGAGCAGACCATGATGTCGAGCACGATGTTGACCATGACATTGACCACGACATTGACCATGACATTGACCACGACATTGACCATGACATTGACCATGATATTGACCATGATGCAGAACATGACGTGGAGAAAGATGTAGGTCACGATATTGAATTTGAACATGAACTCGAGATTGATAAATCAGGGTTCTTTGAGTTTGCACGTGGACCTCCTCTGGGAGTGACCATAGGAACATCATTGGTGACATTTGGATTCTTTGGATCCCTCATCTATTATGAAGGGATACTGATCCCCATAGCAGGGAAAATACTAATGCACTTCTTAGGTGTTGCACTAATCGTATACATCTTTCGAGCTGCATTAGGGAAGATATTCGTTGAAACTGGATTCATGATTTCGCCAAAATATCTTGTCGGTAGAGAGGTTGAAGCGGCTTCAACAATAAATGATGGATTTGGAGAAATTCGAACTGAAACAGAGATGGGACTTCGAAGGTTCCACGCCCGCCCATTTCAGAGAGGTAAAGAATACAAAAGGGGAGATGATCTTTGGGTAATCTCTGCGGACGACAAGTTTGTCTATGTTGATTCTTCCAAAGATGTCAGAAAATGGGTACATGAGCAAACTAAATCTGCAGAAACCTAGAATGGAATCGCAACCCACTTTTTTTTCCCTTTTTAACTTGTGGCTTCAAGCAGCGCGAACAGATGCTTTTATTGCATTTTCAGGGGAATTACTATTTGTTCTCCTCTCAACACCCGCGTGATTTCTTCACCTAGGAGAGGGGCAATTGCCTCTCTCCCTGCGGGTAAAACAATCTGATTTTGCTCAATTATTATCTGCATAGACTGCATTTCAGGGCTCTGTCCAATAAATCAACTGCCAGCACACTCCAGATAGTTCAATCGTGCGATGTTATGAAGAATCACCTTAATGAGCAACTCGCTCCTCTGTTGTCTATACCCTCTAGAGCTCAACCCTCCTCCGAACCGGACCTTCATCATTCCGAACACACTCTCCACAAGGCTTCTTTTTCCATACTCGTGAACTCGTTTCCATTCCTCAGGGTTTCTTCGATACTCATTGATCAACTCCTTGTAGCCGCGGTATCCCCCGGACCGGGCTCTCAACCTCTTTTTTGGTTCGATTCCCGGATACGCCCCAAGGTCTGAAATGAACTGAACGTTCTTCCGTGAGATGTAGGCCTTGTCCCCATAGACCACCTCAAGTTCTGAAGTTGGTACTCGTTTCAAAAGAGGGACCAGCTCTTTTGCATCACCCCCAGGTCGCGCCTTCACCTTGACAGTTTGGACCAGCAAGGTGTCTGTGTCCACAGCCGCGTGAAGTGCATGGAAACGCCGTTTCAGAGTCTTCTTGAACCTGAAGGACATCCACTCTCCACCGGAAGAATGTGAGAATCCCGAGGCGTCCACTGCGACTCTCTTGGGAGGCGGCCGTTTTCGAGCAAGGAGTTCGTACATTTGATGAAGAAGGTGGGAGTCCAGGCGTTGCAGAGCTGAGTGAAGAAGAGAACGACTCGGGGCGTGGGTAAGACCAAGTTTCTCAAGGAGGGAGGGGTTGAAGTCAACGAGAGCAACAAAGTCACGATATCCAAGACCAGAGTCGAACTTGAGTCCAAGAAGGACGAAGAGAGTAGAGAGAGGGAATGTGACAGGTCGACCATGACTGGATCTGATGTCCGGGATAGTATTGCAAAGGCTCATAAGCTCATCAAACAGAAACTGAAAGCGGCGAGCTTTGGCCGCATCATGTGATGCGTAGTAAGTCATGAATCATGTGACGTGGTCAGCTTGCCTCTGAATTCTTGTATTATTGGACAGAGCCGTATTTCAGAAAGAGTTTATATTCATTCACACGAAAGTTCACATGAGTGCATAATCTCCCGACATGATTGGGATTGGCCTCGCATAGGGGAAACGCAACTGAGATCATTTCGGTCTTCATGTTGCAGGGCGATATTCGAGGGCTCAGCAATCTCAGAGAATTAAAGGAGAGCCAAAACATACATGCACCAATAAGAAGAATGGTGTGAGTAGAATCACAAATGCAGGCATCAATATTTGACTGGCTCGCGCAGAATCCGGCAATAGCAATTGGCGTAGCCGCGATTTTAGGAATTCTACTTTTCGGCTTATACGTGAAGAAGTATGTACGGATCTTTGACCCGAACATCTTCTATGTACACTTGCGGAAGGGTAAGGCCAAGAAACAGGGCGAAGGCGGTATGGTTATCCGTATTCCTTTCCTGGATAGAATCCTAGCAGTTGATAGAACTGTACAACAACTGGCCATACAAGCGGAATCAGTTTTGTCAAAGGAGAAACAGAAAATCAAGCTCAGTTCAGTCCTCCAGTGGCAAGCAGACAATGCTATTGCCACAATTAACAACGTCAAATGGAGCGAGATTCCTCCACGCCTTACAGCTATCATTGAATCAGTTATTAGAACTGCATGTGCACAGCTTTCAGTTGAAGAAATTCTTGAAGAACGACAGCTCATTATTGAGGCGATCAAGAAGGAGCTCATTGATATTGTAAGTGAATGGGGTCTAAAAGTGGTTACCGTTGAGCTTGTCGACGTATCAGTCATTAATGATTCATTCCTCAGAGACATGTCTAAGCCAAGAGAAGCAGAGATGCACAGACTTGCTCAAATAGCTCTTATCGAGGCAGACCAGGCAACAGGTACTCGTGATATTGAAAGAAGCCGAGCACTCAGAGAGAAGGAAATCGAGCGTGATAAGCTGATTGGTGTTCAAGAACAGGACCAGCTCAGAGATATCCAAGAAGCTGAAAAGCGGAGAGAACAGAGTGTACTAGAGATTGACCTTCAGAAGGATCTCATGCAGAGAAAGTACGAAAAACAACAAGCTGAAGTAGAAGCTGCAAAAGACCTGGAAGTTGCTAAATTCTCAGCTGAAGCTGAGAAGCAACGAAAAATCAAACAAGAGGTCGAGGTACAGGCTCAAAGGATCCTACAGGAAGCTAACGCAGAAGCCTCAAAGATTAGCGCGATTGCTACTGCTGAAGCGGAACAGATTCAGAAGGTTACTCATGCTCAAGCTGAGGGTATCAAGAAGACTTTGGCGGCCGCGAAGGATTATTCACCTCAAGCCTTTGCAAGAGACTTCCTTCAGATGTTACCTGAAATATACAAGAATATTGACATCGGTGACGTTACTCTCTTTGGCGGAGGCGGAGGTTCCGGTGAGGCAGGAGAGGGCGGAGGAGCTGAAGCATTCCAAGTCTTTGGTAATGTTATGCTACCGATGATGGTCATGGCAAAGATGATGGGCTTTGACGTCCAGAGTCTAATGAAGGACTCACTTGGCGAATTCGCTACTAAGGATGACGATAAGAAGAAGAAATCCTAAAAATAGTTCATAACCGCACCCAGTGGACATTCAAGTCCATAGGGTGTGGTCTTATTGTTTTTTCACAAAGACTACTTAGTTCTTTTCAAGTACCAAATTAGCTTGTCGCCCTCTTCAACGAGTTCGACGATCTCGTTACCGGTCCTTTCAGCAAAAGCTGGAAAGTCCTTCTTAGTACCGATATCTGTAGCAGTGACTTTCAGTATCTCGCCAATTTCAATAGTCTTCATTTGTTTCTTGGTTTGTAGAATTGGCATTGGGCATCTAAGGCCACTAGCGTCGAATTCCTTTGCAACTTGATGATCAGCCATAATTAATCAACTGGCTGTTTTTCGAGCATGTTCTAATTTATGCCTTACTATGTAGTGCAATCATCAATCATATCAAATGTGTCGGACATTGGACACCATGATAGTCTCTAGGTTACAATTTTTAACAATGTGAAGTATAATTTGTTGCCTTATCGTCATCATTATAAATCATTAGAGTGCCTCTGTACGAAATACAGGTGAGAAACGATGGCGTTCTACCAACTACTATTGATTGTTCTTTTCTCATTAAACATGTCCGCTATGTTCAGCGGCTTTATTCTTGCGAGGAGAATGGGCATGTATCTCATGACTCAAGTCATGATGCTAATGTTAGCAATGATGATTGGTCTTGTTGCACTAATTCTGCCTTTTCTTGGGTTTGAAGCTTTTGTATACTGGCTTCTTCTTGCAGATTTTGCACTAGTCGCAATTGCATTCTTACTCGAATTCCTA
>JARGGA010000077.1 GCA_029210805.1 Candidatus Thorarchaeota archaeon | reverse complement strand
TTATCGCTATGAGTAAACTCGTTGGAAAACGAATGTTAGTTGTAACACCAACGAATCGTATTGGACTAAAGACAATCCCGAATGCAGTAAAAATTGCAAAGGAAATACTACAAGTTGATATTCATGGTGCGATGCTCGCAATGAACAGAAAAGCATGTCTTCGTCTTGTGTTCTTAGACCAATATCTCCATTGGGAGAAGAAAGAAAATCCATCATGGGGTGATGAAGGTATCGCATATACGAAGATCCATTATCATAATAAACCAGAATGCCAAAAATGTAGGTTTAATCAGGCTGAGATAGATATCTATCGAAAAGATACAACAGGCGTTCCATTACCTGTACTTGAAGCAGAGCCAGACTATTGGAATCCAGTCGATGGTTCAGCAGCACAGAGTGGTAGTTGTGCATACATAACACTTCGTAATCATCTTGATGAGTTAGATATTGTATTTACTACATATTCAAAGATGATGGCTATCATGATGAATGAAACGGAAGAAGCACAAGAAATACGTAAGATGCTGTTAGAGAATTTCGATGTGATACTCCTTGATGAGATCAGTCATCTTGCTGCACATTCACCATTAACTGTACCATTGTTTCAACGTTCTGCTAGGACTGATAAGACAAACAAACAAGGATATCGCATGAATCTATTAGATATATTGCGTGATGATATATGCTTCTTAGAAGAATACAGTACAAGCAATATAACTATGGAAACTATTGAGATGATAAGGTCATTCATAAAACACTATGAAGACTTAGAACGAATACCATTGCGTGAGAACAAGACGTATGATGTCCAAAACAGTATTCTATCCTTACATCAACAAGATATCATCAATGAGAAGTTCTCTGCAATACATGGTATCATTGAAGATATCACTGTAAAATATAATGAACATAAATGGGCTACAGAAGATATCATGCACATCATACGTAGTGATACATGGACAATATCCTCTATTCCAACTCAGTTCAATCCTGTTGATATCAAACTAATCCTTAAGCCAGAGGTATCATTATTTAGACGATTCGTGCGACAATTCGCACGTCACCCAGATAAACAACTACTTGTCACAGATGCTACTTTACCATTTGTTGATCTCCGTGAGTTCCTGAAGGTAGACCTACATGATAATGTTGTTGGTGATCCACGTGGAACTAATCAAACACAACTAATCATAACCGATGCACGAGATATTAATGTTGTAGAGCTTATGTTCTCAGACCGTGCTACTGAACTTCAAAAGGACTTGCTTGAGTTCATTAACATGATATGTGTTGCCCATGACCCTGAAGATGTAATACTCGTAACACCAAACAAGACTGTATATCATTTGCTACATAGAAGAATGCAGGCAAATGAGATACCACGTTTTGAAATGACATGGTACAGAAGTGATAAGACTGTTGGTGTTGAATGTGATAAACGTATTATGATATGTGTAGGTGCACCATATCCACCAAAAGGTAGTTATAACTGGCTTGCGTCATGGTATCATGAACAAGGACTATTACGACATTATACAGTAGATAATCTTGGTGACGAACTCGCAGCGAGCAATGGTAGAGCATCCTTCTATCAAACAATAGGAAGGACAAAAGACCCAACATGTTCAGTTAGATCAGTCGTGTATCTTTGGGGGATAAACAATACGACACTTTACGATTTACTTAACTTCAAGAATGGCATTCCGTTGCCACACATCGTAATACCAACTCGTGAGGCTTCACGAAATCAGATGGTAATAGAGTTTGGGAAGACTTGGCGTGAAAAGAAGATTCTTGTGCCATTGGATGAGGTACAAATTTTGAGTAAGGTGTTCAAGTATGGAGAATTCGATAGTCGGGATACCCGTAGATTATTAAAGGGATATGCACGTACAAGTATCGAACAAAAAATCATTGACATGAATGCGGATATGTTAGATGCATTTGGCATCACACGTGCCCAATTCATGTTAAAGAACAGAATCTATTGGAGATTGCTGAAAAAGAGGGATACGAATGCGATACCTAGTGGGATATCGATACAACAGGGATACAGATAATCCAATCTATAACTTCTTGAATGAAGAAACCCAAACCCTAGAGAACATTGTAATTCCACGTAGTGACTCAGCAAGCTATTTTCTACAAGGAAATATACGTCTTGCTGATATTCACACAGCAATAGGTGTTGATGGTATCACAAAGATCATTGATGAAAAACCTGTCCAGAAATACAATCTAGCAACAAATCAGAAAGAATGGTTCTGGAAGATATCAATGAAATCAGCGATGGATGTTCGTGATTATCGACTTGAGACCTGTCATGAAGGACATATACGAAGGATTACACGTCATGCTCTCGATAAGAAATGGTACATGGGTATGCCATATAATGAGAACAATCAACTAATCAAGACTAAGATAAATGTGGATAAAAAAGTCATCGATATATTGGCTAAGGATTATCCACGAGATGTTATTGATTACATGCTTGATAGGATGTTCGCACGACTTCCACATATATCAAAGATGAGTCTTGATATTGAAACAGAAACGCATGGAAGAGTACGACCAGACCCTGCATATCCTTTGACACCAATCATTTCTGCTGCATTTGACTATGATATCATAAACAACGAAGGACAGCGTCCAGGCATTGTACTAATGCTCAGTAGTGAACTACGTAATCCTTCATCAAGATTACACAGTCCTGCATTCAATGAGATGCTATTGAATGGGAAGATTATACTCGAACTCTTTAATAGTGAGTACGAGATGATTAGACGCATCTTCGAACTCATTGAAGAACCACATATACCTCTTATCGCAACATACTATGGCGAAGGCTTTGATCTTCCATATCTCTATAACCGTGCTCTGTTGCTAAGATTCAACACATCACATATCCCAATCAATGCGTACAAGAAGAAGTCTAAAGGTGGCTCAAAGAGTTTTGCTATTCAATCTGATTGGGTATGTAGTATCAAGGACAAGATGCACATTGACCTGTATCAGTTCTTCGCACAACCAGTAGTCAAGAACTATGTGTTCAAAGGTGACTACCAGAAGATAGGTCTTGAGGATGTAGCACAAGCACTTCTCGGTGAAGGTAAGATACCTCACGAAGAGACCTTTAATGATATGTCATTTGGTAGGCTTGGATACTACAACTACATAGATGCAAAACTTACACTTGACTTCCTACGATTCGATGATGAGCTTGTTTTGAAGGTAATCTTCATGTTCATGCGTCTTGGTAGACAGGACTTCTATGAGGCTGCACATCGAGCGATTGGTCACAAGATCCTGAACTTCATTCAGGGATACCTCACGGAGAATGATATCCTTATCCCGAACAAAACTGATCTCGAACGACTTGGTAGGGTGCATAGTCAAGCCGACATCTCTGGGAAGAGGTATCGTGGAGCTATTGTAATAGACTATGTGAAAGGAATACATCTTGATACATCACTTGTGGACTTCGGTTCACTGTATCCTAGTGTTATGAAGGAACAAAATATTTCCTTCGATACAATCAACTGCGGTCATGAAGAATGTAAGTCTAATCTAGTTCCAGGGCTTCCACACTATACATGTACAAAACGGATTGGTGTCCTGCCTCTCTTGATTGGATGTCTGAAAGATATCAGACTAAACATATTCAAACCTGCTAAGAAAGACAAACGTCTTTCTGTTGCTGAGAAGAAGACATACTCTGCTATTGAACAGGCTATTAAAGTATTCGTCAATGCCTCCTACGGGGTGTTCGCACATGAAGGATTCGGGCTGTTCTGTCTACCTGTTGCAGAAACAATCACAGCATGGGCACGCGATGCCATAACACAACTTGCTATTAAGGCAGAAGGCATGAAAGGTAATGATCTTACTTGGATTGCAGAACACTATGGCGAAACAAACATACTCGATGCCATCGTTCATATTCCAAAGGAAGAACGAGTAGTCATTGGTGGTGACACAGATAGCTGTCATCTTCGTGGATTGACCAAAGAACAGATAGACGAACTTATTATATTCTCAAATGACGTACTCAAGTTGTCACTCGAACTAGAGTACATCTCAAAAATCTCACTCTTCTATAAGAAGAAGAACTACATCCTGATTCCTGAATATGCTACAAAGGTATCACAAATAGTGGTAAAAGGTATGACTGGTAAGAAGCGTAATACGCCACCAATCATCCGTACATGCTTTGATGATGCAAAAGAAATACTCCTTAAAGCAAAACTAGGTGAGATAAAAATTGATGATATCCGTCATCATATAGTATCACTTGTGAGATTATATTATGATAAGATATGGAATCATGAAGGCAAAGTTGAAGACTATGTATTTGAGATGCAGATGACAAAGCCAATAAGCCAGTACACAGCCAATCAACCACAACATGTACGTGCAGCAAAGAAACTTGCTAGGTATCTACGTACTCAATCAATTACATTACAAGCCGTATCTGATGATATCCTTGTACCAGCAAATAGTTATGTTCAATTCATCAAGGGTTCATTGATTCTTGGTGCATTAAAATACAAGAAAGGTAAGCAAGCAACAGGTTTGAAAGCAGAACCAATACCAGTAGAACTTGCTACAATCAATGATGTAACTCCTATCTTCTATCATGATTCACTTGTAAGTAGTATGAAACAAGTAATGGATGCACTTGGTATCGATGATTCAGAAGTACGTACAGCAGATCCTGCCCAATCAACCCTAGAAGCATATTTTTAATAAAGCTTTTAAGGTATAGAGTATGTAATACGTACAGTGATTCATATGAGCGATTCATGGAACAGTACCTATCCAAGCACTACAGATGAAACAATCACACCAAATAATTATTTATATCCACCGTACTATTATCCACCAACCGTTCCACATGGAATACATCATACCTTCATCCTCAAACCTGAAAAGGACAAAGATGAAGAAATCAGACTAATTAGGATTGTACTTGATTCACTTGTGAATCAGATTGCATCCTTACAAAAGGATATTAATGAACTAAGGAGAAAACTTAATGAACGAAACGACGGTGTGTAATAAATGTGGGTCAACATTTTCAACCGAAGAAACCTACAAAGTAACAGAGGCATATACAACCCCACAAGGCAAACAAAAGATGAAGTACTTACGAGTCTGTGGTAACTGTCGGGATACCTATTTTCCTGATATGAAGGATAAGGTGCTCATTCGAGGACATCCTTCACAAGTGAGGGAAGTACCATGATTTGTGATAAGTGTGAAAAACCAATGGTTCTAAAAGAAGTATTCGGTGAAAAGATATATCAATGTGAGTGTGGAAACAAAGTAGTCCCCGACGAACTCACAGAAATAACCGATGATAATGTATTGGAAGAATCAACTCATATGAAATGAGATGAAATTCCCTTTTGATAGATCAATACTGAATGCTTCATTCGTTTCATCAACCCATTTCTTCATGTCTGGCAATTGCTTTTCCAATTCATCTTTGATACCATTAATAATCGAGAGAGTCTCACTTCGTGGTGATTCTATTGCTCTTACCAATAGCACTCGCATTTTCTCAAAATCAGCAGTTGTGTGAGTATATAATCTATAGTAATGACCAAATAGTTCTGCATACTCTTTTTGGAGTATTGTAAGTGCTTCTTCTGGGTCATCTGGAAGCTTAGTTAATTTAACTTCATTTTCCTGTTGATCCGAATCCATTTACACCACGCTCTGTTTCATCAAGTTCATCTACTTCAATGAACTCAACTGTTGGAACTCTTCTTATTGCCATCTGTGCGATCTTGTCACCAATACGTACATGATATGGCTCACCAGCTTTGTCATTGTTCATGATTATCTTAATGTTACCACGATAACCAGAGTCAATAGTTCCTGGTGAATTCTCAACAGTAATACCATTCTTTAAGGCTAATCCGCTTCTTGGTCTTATCTGTGCTTCCCAACCTCTTGGTAAAGCAATCTGGATACCAATATCAACAGCAGCCTGTCTTCCAAAGTATATCACTTTATCCTCAACAGCATAAAGGTCAACACACGTATCTCCATCATGTGCAAACGCCGGCATCTGAGCAAGATGATGTACTCTTCTTACTCGAACTTCCACGTCTGCGTTCTCTTCGTTCTTTGTCATGCTCGATTGCCTCTGCATAGTTTTTCTTAATGTAGTCGATTAAAGATAAACCTTCCGATACCTGTAAAACTATAGCGGTACTTCGTCGTTTTTCGCTTCCGTCAAGAGATTTTCTTCCACCAACAGAATTCCAGAACTCCATTGTACCAACTAATTCATCAATTGTTCGTTCCATCCCGTAGGGCTTTTTATCTTTTACGTCTACACCAAATCGCCACTTCACAAGATCAATGAGTGTCTTTTCTATGGCGACGATGCTTTTGATGTTGCCTTCTCGTTTTATCTGTTTACTTATGGATCTCAGATTAATTAGACAAACATCGCCACCACGCATAAGACGATAATGAAGAATAACAAGAAAGAATACCCAGAGCACCTCATAGTCTATTACGTATTTGATGACTCTACCATCTCTCATGATAGGTACGCCAAGCCATATCTCACTCTTACGTTGATCCCATTCATAGACATCTATGATTGGTGCAAGATATGACCAGTTATTAAGAGTATCATCGTAATAGGTGATTAACCTAGCAGTAAATGAATCAAGAGTTACGGAAGCGGTTTCATTGATGATCCCAAAGGCAACACTATTATCAACTACCACATACGGTGTCGATAATGAGAAATCAAAGCTTTGCTCAGTATGTTGTTGTTCCATCCTATCCACCTACTATTATCTACTAATAGATTATAAGATACTATAGTAGAAGATAATTTACCCCGTTATATAGGTTGCGGTTTATTTCGTTACCAAACCGAATAATTTTTAATTAAATATGGGATATTTCTGATGATAGTGATGGTCGAATTATATTCGATTGAACAATAAGTGAAGATACTTTATGATCATTACGATAAAAATACCAGAAAGCCCACGACTTCAGTCGAGGGCTTTCTACCACTTTTCTCGTAAATATCAGTTATATATCTTAAAGAGTATGGCGTGATTTAAACCCAAGACTTATCAATATAATGGACATAGAGAAAAAGAAGGTATATGTCAAATGCAGAAAAATACACAAAAAGACACGATGAAAAAATCTCACTTTGCAACCTACAAAGGAATTAAGGTCTATCAATGTAATCTCATGTTTGATAATGATGGAGAAGGGTTTATTGGGTTCAATGAATTAAAACCTGAATCAAAACCTGAATACAAATATGGGTTCATATCTCATTATAACTTGATACCAGGATTTTACTTCTATGAAACGAAATTCGAACCTAACCATAATTACTATTTTATGATAGAAGAACAGCCATACCAGTTGGAAGGTAGAAGACTTGGGTTACGGAAAGTAACACCTAATAAAATGCTTGATATTTTCAAGCACATTAAACCTGTTCAAGAAATGGAGTCATGTATAGATGCATATGATCATATCAAACAGATAAAAGTGAAAGTTGAAATCATTGCTACGACAGTGAATGAGATTCTGGATTACCTCAAGGCGTTGGTACAAACTCTTGACCAGAAAGAATCTCAATAGATCAGTTACCCGATTGAACGTGTCCCGAGTGGTTTCAATCTTGGTCAAGGTGTACTCTAGGATGTTGAGTACCGCTTTGCCAGCAATGATGATATGGCGTATGGATATTAAAGACAGGTAACCACTGACTTTAGTCAGGGAGATATCCAGATCTACGCTTGTACTCCTTATAAGCTCTTGGATAATCTTCCTTCAGGTCCTCTGGTGAAGGACACCTACTCAGGTACTTTGTGTAATCCACCCCCGGCATGATTGCATTTATACTTTCTGAGATAATCTCTTGCATATTTTCATTGATCTCAAACCCAAGGAAATGACGGAAGTTGCCTTTTGCTGTGATTGCTGTTGTTCCATTTCCCATGAAAGGATCCAGCACAAGATCACCAGGTTTACTTGAGAAATCGATACAGCGTTTCACAACCTCTACAGGAAGCACAGTTCCATTCTTCTTTCTTCCTGGTCTGTACTTTCGTGGATATTCGAAGACATCTAACGGATAATGGTCTACCTTATTGAAGAAGTAGTCCTCCTCATTCTTCACAACCATCACGATATGATAATGACTTGTAACAAATTTCTTCTTTGTGAAGACTCCGAACTGGTACTTCCAAATCAAATGATTCTTGACGGTCAATCCGGAAAGACGTATGGCCATTAGAACACTCTCAAGATTCGTCCAGCCACTGAAGATATATGCGGTTGATTCTGTCTTCATTATCCGCGATAGTTGACTGACCCATTCAAGAGTGAATTTGTCATATTCAGAAACTTCTTGATATCCTTCAACCACAAGAAAAGGATCTCGATTGTATAAGCTTTCTTTTCCGGAGAAGTCAAGGCCAAACGGAGGATCTGCAATTATGGTGTCTACCGATTCATCTGGTAATTCTTTCATACCCCCTATGCAATCACGATAGTAGACAACATCAATTTCCGAATCTAAAAATTGGCTGTTCTTGCGGTTGTACATCTTCTCAGCCTGGCTAGGTGTCCAGTCAAAAGTTGGTCGGAAATAAAACCGTGCCAGACCTGGTATGTAGTGCCTCTTTTTGCTAAGCGCTCTCTTTGTCATATCCAACATATCCCAAACCTGCTTCTTATAGCAAGATAGTTCCTTTTAGCTTTTTCGGTAACATACCAATCTCTAATCTCCTACACCTTTAATAAATCAGCTCCTGATAGGATTGCCCAAGCTTTCTCCAATTGATTCCTTGAAAATGGCTTTGACCTCTCAAGATGCTTGAAGACTACAATCTCGTCTTCTGGTCTGGGGAGTTTTAGATTAAAGCATAAACTAACAATCTTCAGAAATACACCCACGAAAAGATTACCTGTATCTCAGAGTTTGTATGCAGATCCCCAATGGGAAGAAATCAAAGATAAATAAAAAGCAAAGAAGATAGAAAATATTGTGAAAGAAAGTATTGTGAAAGAAAGTATTGTGATTATGGAAAAATAGAATTTTGGGTATTAGTGGGGAGGTTTCCAAAAATCAAGAATATATTCAAATGTCGTCCCTAACGTTATATAATTATTCGGCCAACCAAAGATACCTGCCCTATTGACGATGTTTCTCCGATCCCAAATTATGATATTTCGTAATTCATATCCCACATCTCTCAGTGTTTCTACCACAGACATAGGAATCGTGATTCGTTTGTTTTCCCACCACAAATCTGTTATATTGATTACACAGTGTGCTTTTTCCCGAAGCAGTGGCAGAATTCTTTCATAGATTCTGCCAAGTTCTCTTGTATATTCTTCAGTCTTCATTGTGCCTAGGTCGCGAGGGTCTTTCGAATACTGTTGTACCGTGAGATAATGTTCATTCTTTCTCAAATCACTGCGCATGCTCTTGTTCTTTCTTGGGCGATTTAGCATATTGGAGTAAGGTGGTGAAGTGATACAAAGAGAAACTGTTTCATCCTTTAGATACTCGCTAATATTAGACGCATCATCTTGAATAGCAATCTGTTGAGAATTATTTCCCAGCCGTGTCTGACTTAGTCTAGAGCGTGATAGTTCAACATAATCCTTTTTCAAATCAAATCCAACTGCGTTTCTATCCAAATCCTGCGCTGCTAAGAGAGTTGTACCACTTCCAACAAAGGGATCTAATACCAGCTCGCCTTTATGAGTAAATAACTCGATGCATTTTGCAGGAAGTGCAATTGGAAAGACTGCTGGATGTTGATTCTTGTCTCTTAGGTCTCGTTTCTCGTAGTAGAGTTCCCAGACTGCTACTTGGCTTTTCAACCATTCCTTCGCAGTCATACAGTTGATGTGATTGGTTTCACACTTGCATATCTTTGTATACCCGATCTTTAATGGTTTGGTTATGTTAGTCACTGTACACATTCTTCTTTCTTCCTGGTCTGTACTTTCGTGGATATTCGAAGACATCTAACGGATAATGGTCTACCTTATTGAAGAAGTAGTCCTCCTCATTCTTCACAACCATCACGATATGATAATGACTTGTAACAAATTTCTTCTTTGTGAAGACTCCGAACTGGTACTTCCAAATCAAATGATTCTTGACGGTCAATCCGGAAAGACGTATGGCCATTAGAACACTCTCAAGATTCGTCCAGCCACTGAAGATATATGCGGTTGATTCTGTCTTCATTATCCGCGATAGTTGACTGACCCATTCAAGAGTGAATTTGTCATATTCAGAAACTTCTTGATATCCTTCAACCACAAGAAAAGGATCTCGATTGTATAAGCTTTCTTTTCCGGAGAAGTCAAGGCCAAACGGAGGATCTGCAATTATGGTGTCTACCGATTCATCTGGTAATTCTTTCATACCCCCTATGCAATCACGATAGTAGACAACATCAATTTCCGAATCTAAAAATTGGCTGTTCTTGCGGTTGTACATCTTCTCAGCCTGGCTAGGTGTCCAGTCAAAAGTTGGTCGGAAATAAAACCGTGCCAGACCTGGTATGTAGTGCCTCTTTTTGCTAAGCGCTCTCTTTGTCATATCCAACATATCCCAAACCTGCTTCTTATAGCAAGATAGTTCCTTTTAGCTTTTTCGGTAACATACCAATCTTCGCCCGGGCGAACTTGAAAGATCTCTCTCTCTCTCTCTCTTTGGGATTCTGAAGATGGTGACATCACTGACATACTCCCATGACTAAAGTCGTTGGGTTCTAACGTTGGTGGCATTTCATCACCATTGCATCTCTGGGAGTATCAGTGCTCCGTTGCCCAAAACTTACCCACCTAAGACAATCTCCTGATGGCATCCTGAGCCATCCTGTTGACCCGTTCATTGTTCATAAGACCAGCATGACCCCGGATGTGCTTGAAGCTCACGAGATAAGCTCCGATACGCTCCACCACCTCTCCTATCTGAGGTAGGAACTCCCTTGATGTTTCACTGGTACATTTCCGATACTCCCCTGTGATACAACGAATGACCATCTCACAGTCGCTGTAGACGAATATCTCCTCCCGACCCAGAAGGGGCCACGAGCTCAGTGTCTCCAAAGCCCTCAAGATAGCCATGTACTCCATCCTGATATTGGTGGACTCTCGTTCTCCACCATCCTTTATCATCTCTACCTGTGCCCCATCAAGCTCGAACTTGATGAGATAGGCCCATCCGCCTGGTCCCGGATTCCCAGAACAGGCTCCGTCTGTCCATATCCTGATCATGTCCATCTCTTCCTCTATCATCTCATCCCAGAGGTCCTTCTCATCAGGTACCTCCATT
>JARGGA010000638.1 GCA_029210805.1 Candidatus Thorarchaeota archaeon | reverse complement strand
GAGGTTTCTCCAAACTCATCCTCTCCTTCTGCCAATCGTTTTACCGCAATATCCGAAAAGGCTGCATTTTTCAGCGCTTTCTGCATAGCGGCCTTATCTTCTTCAGTAAGCTTCTCATCAGGCATGAGATTCCCTCTAGGACCAAGCTACTTCTCTAACAGATATACCCCATGTATAAGCTTTGCTAGAGTGTGTGTAGTTGATATTATTCTTTATTCCTTTATCAAATCATATGTAGTGGTGAAGTTCGCCGTATGGAGCACGTTGAATTATCGCATTCATCAATGGTGAGTTAGAGATTATCTCTTTCACAACTGAATCCTCATTCAACTCATGAAAAACGAATCGAATAGCATTAATCAATTCATGGCTATATGGCGATACAAGCATTTCACATGCGAGACGAATCTCGCCAGTTAAATCTGTCAAACGCTTTTTCCTCCATCGGTTGACATAGTGATTGTTGTAATATTGTGTGTACCTCTTTTTGTACATGTTAACCTGTTTCACGATACGTTTTGCAAAATAGTCATGAGTAGTGTGACTGGAATTGATTTTTGGTAATTTCAAAAGCTCTTCCAGAAGTGACCTTGATGCTTTGTCGTTGAATATCTTGGAAATGATAGAGTCCCAATTGCAGTATACTACATTGCGACCTTCTTGCCCCTCATTAAGTAACGCTTCTATTACTGCGCGCATCACAGGTCTACTAGGATGTTTTAACAGAGGTTTCAAAGTAGGAATTAAATCACCCTCATTAATTCTAGATAAGCCCTGAATTGCAGAGGCTATCACTTGATTACTCCTATTATCTAGAAACCTGTTCAAATATGAAGAAGATTCTTCCGTGTATATTTTGCCAATTGCCTCAACAGAACAGACAGCACCCTGCCTAACATATCTATCATTTGATTGGCTAATCTTCATCAGATGCTCAATTGAGTCTGGGTGACCAATTTCACCGATACCAGTGATTATTCCAAAACGAGTTTTTCTGTCAGTTTCTATTTCGAGTCTATGGTGCATGAATTCCAATATGCGAGAGTCACCATTCTTACCTAGATCCAGAGCAGCTTTCTGTCTATGCCAAGGCGTCATGTAAAGACACATACGAATCACGTTCGATAGAAGAAACCTATCTTCTTTGTTACATTTTTTCGCCAAAAACCCACTACCTCCAAGCGTTTCATACCTCGTTTTCATATTCACTTGAGAACCGAAATCATTAGATAGTTGCTCAATTGCTAACTTAGCCCCTTCAGAAATTGATGGCCGCGTGTCGTAGCTGCGTCTGCGACGCCAGTATCTCTGGTCAGAAACGCTCCGTGATTGCAATCCACTAAGGGTAAGGATAGTAAACCCATAGTACGTTGATAGCACATCATTTCTCGTAGGATTATCTCCAAGAGTATCCAGTTCGGCTTTTCGGGATTCTATAACTTCGGGTACCAATATTGCAAAGGGGCTTGTTATCATTCTCTCTATATCCATAAAGAATGAATTTTCTTTTTCAATCTGAACATTCAATAGGTCTATGGTTTTTTCAGTAGCCTCCGCTCGGATTTCATCAATATCCCTACCCGCAAGATCTTTGAAAGCGGCAAAAACGTCTGAATCAGTCCCTCCAACTGCTTCAATGCCAA
>JARGGA010000076.1 GCA_029210805.1 Candidatus Thorarchaeota archaeon | reverse complement strand
TCAACTACTAGGATTATCACGTCAGCTTCAGATATTTCCATCAAAGTTGTGTTGAAAGCTTTTAGAAGAGAATCAGGTAAATCACTAATGAAACCTACAGAGTCAGAAATGACGACCTGTCGACCAAGTGTTTCCAAACGAGCTGTTTTTGTCGACAATGTAGTGAACAACTGATCCGCAATTTCAACATCTGAGCCTGTTAGAGCATTATGGAGTGTGCTTTTCCCAGCATTTGTATACCCTGCAAGTGTGACCTCAAGAAATCCAATTCGTCCTCGTTTCAGTCGCTTCAAACTCTGAGCTTGGGATATCTTCTCAAGCTTCTCTTCTATTTTTGAGATTCTTCTTCGTATCTCCGACACTTTCTTAGTGAGCAGATCTTCTCCAGCGCCAACTTGGTCGGTTGTTGGTCTATCCCCAGTATGCTCATTCTGTAAACGCATTCGTAATTGATGCCTTTCAAAAGGCAATTCATAATTTAGCCGAGCTTGTTCGATTTGCAGCCTTGCTTGGGGAGTTTTGGCGTGGCGATCAAATATCTCAAGAATTACCTGAGAGCGGTCTCTAACCTCAGTTTTCAAAAGCTCCTGAAGACGGAATAATTGGCTTGACTTGAGATAAGGTGTAAACAGCACACAATCAACTGGCTCCACTTCAATCCATGTTGCGATTTCTTCTGCTTTACCAGAACGGATACCAAAACGTGCAGAAGGTTCACTCACTACATCAAAGGTTCCCAGAATATTGTAACCTGCAGTAGTTGCGATTGCTTCGAATTCAGGTAACAGATCGGGTTCATTATATTTTCGTCTCTGTACCAGCAAAGCTGTTTGAGCGTCCATCAATGTAGTTCAGCATTCTGTGGTCTTAAAGTGTACTATATGCGACAGAACAAAAGGTTCATTGCCAATTAGAAGGCGCAAATCATTGAACTTCGATGGGTCGTTTCGAAATCAAAGCAAAGGATGGTATGGCGCGTCTTGGTAGATACAAGACTGAACATGGGACCGTGAAGACTCCCCTGTTGATGCCTGTTGTGCATCCTGGCAAATCCGATATATCGCCTACTGAGCTTGTGGAAGTCTTTGGTTTTCAAATGATAATCACTAATTCATATATCATCAAATCTCAAGAGAAATTCAGGGATATCGCACTCTCAAATGGTGTACATGGTCTACTTGATTTTGACGGACCAATTATGACTGATTCCGGCACATTCCAGATGTACTTCCACGATTTGCCCAAAGAGGAAATTGATCCGCTTGAGATTATTCGCTTCCAACGTAGCATTGGAACTGATATCGGTACAATCCTGGATGCGTTTTCAAAACCCGGCGTTGGCATGGCAAAGGTGGAGGAAGATGTTCAACTCTCGTTGGAGAGAGCACAGGCTTCTATTTCTGAGAAGGGAGAGATGCTTCTTGCAGGTACTGTTCAAGGAGGCGTTTTTCCAGAATTGAGAGAGAGATCAGCCATTGCGATGGCAAAGCTGAACTTCGATGTTTATCCGATTGGAGGGGTGGTGCCACTTATGGAACGCTACCGGTACCCAGACATTGTAAGAGCTGTTCTCGCATCAAAAAAACACCTTCCTTTGGATAAACCCATCCATCTCTTTGGATGTGGGCATCCGATGTTATTTGCGCAAGCGGCACTATTGGGTTGTGATTTCTTTGACTCAGCATCGTATGCCAAATTTGCATATTCTGGAAGAATGATGTTACCAACAGGAACAGTCCATCTTGAGAATCTGGCTGAACTGCCCTGTGAATGTCCAGTTTGCAGCAGTACAAGTGTAGATGAACTCAATGGACTGAAGAAAGAAGAGAAGGACCTGGACCTAATGAGGCATAACCTGTACGTGTCTGCAGGAGAAATTCGAAGAGTTCGTCAAGCAATTCTAGATGGGAAATTAATGGAATTGGCTGCGGTGCGTGCACGAGGACACCCAATGCTATACCAAGCATTCCAAGTCATGTTGGATAGCTCCGATCAACTGATGCAATCAGATCCGATTGGCAATGCAACGTCTATTCTATACACAGGTTCCGAAACTTCACGATTACCAGTTTTTCAGCGGTTTCACAAGCAAGTACTTGGAACATACCCATACAGGAAAACCAAGATACTTATCCTAATTCCTGACTTAGCAAGCAATCCATTCTCGGATGTTCTTCCTGAACTTACAAGATTAGTAAGGTCCCAAAATCCCGTTGATACAGTAGTAGCCTTTGTTACTCCGATAGGCATTATTCCATGGGAATTGGAACATGTCTTTCCATCACAGCAGGGCATATTTCCTTCCACTCTAGACCCAGTAACACTGTCAAATACAATAGCTCGTGCAGTTGATTTTCTTCAGATAATAGACGCGGAAAGAGTAATTTGGACTTCACGAAACACACCAACGAATTCAATATTCGAAGATATTGTTGACGCCTTTCACATTGAGCATGTAGATGGTGTTGGCAAAGCAATCGAAGAGATGCAGAAGTATGACTCTGACTCGATAGAATGGACAAAAAGAAAGCTCAAAGCGGTTTTCTCATTTCAATGGGGAATCACAGGGGACAGGCTATTTGATTCAAATTCATTCAATGTTATGCTCTCAAGAAAGACAGGCAAAATTCGTCATGTGAAAGATGGTGACGAAATTCTCTTTACGCTTGTACCTACAACAGGACTTCTTACTCCAACATATGAGGGAGGAAAGAGATTGCTAGCAGAAGGAATCAGCGACCGTTTCATAGTAATGGTAGATGATGATTCAGCAGAGTATGTGAGAAAGGGAAAATCAGCTTTAGCCAAGTTCATACTCAAAGCAAGTACAGAACTCCTCGCAGGAGAAGAGGTTCTGATTGTGGATAAAGAATCCAGACTATTAGGTACAGGACGAGCCCTACTTACAGGGCCGGAAATGCTTCAGTTTAGCAGAGGTGTTGCTATAACGCCTAGGCATTCGATGCAGTAGATGTGGAGCTCGATGTTTCATATAGAGGATGGCCAGGCACCTTTCTTAATGCGTCCACACCACCAATTGGGAGAATCATAACATCCGTACGTGGAACGAACAGATTTATCGAATCCCCAATAACTAAATTGGAATCTGGTTCAAGCATTGCTTCTGCATCTATTTCACCTACACTGAAGTAGACCTCCAAAGCGTTTCCTACATAGATAGTTCTGGTCACAGTTCCTGTGATTTCATTATCATCAGATCCCGAACGGGCTAGCTCCAAATCTTCAGGACGAATGGCGCACTTCACGGTTTCTCCAACTTCAAAGGGATATCCTTCAATCGTTGTTTTTCCGGAGATGACTTGGTTATTTGGTATTTTCACGGTAATGCCATTATCAATAGAGGCAATGACGCCATCAATGAAAGTACACTGACCAATGAAATCTGCAACAAAGACGGTTTGTGGGTCTGAATAGATTGCTTTAGGTGTGTCAAACTGCTGAACATACCCTAAGTCCATCACTGCGACACGATCTGAAATACTCAGGGCTTCATGTTGGTCATGAGTTACATACACAGTAGTTATTGAGAGTTCCTTCTGAATTCGTATGATTTCCTCGCGCATCTCAATTCTCAATTTGGCATCTAGGTTTGACAGGGGTTCGTCTAGAAGAAGAACATCAGGTTCAACCACTAGTGCACGGGCAAGTGCAACTCGTTGCTGTTGCCCTCCAGATAGCTGATGGATATGACGGTGTCCCAATCCCTCAAGACGTACAAGGTCAAGAGCTTCTTCCACATGCTTCTTTATGGCAGCTTTGGTGTACTTCATCCCTTGAACTCGCTTGAGCTTGAGACCATAGCCAATATTGTCGTGGACCGACATATGAGGCCACAAAGCATAGTTTTGGAAACACATTCCTGTATTCCTTTTGTATGGAGGGATCATAGTCACTTCTTTGTCATCAAAGAAGATTCTCCCGGAGTCGGGAATATAGAATCCTGCTATCAAACGCAATAGCGTTGTTTTTCCACATCCTGAAGGACCTAGCAGCGTAGATAATTCGCCTTCTTTCAGAGTCATATTTACCTCATCTGTAGCCACTATTTCGCCAAACGTTTTACGAAGATTCTCTAGTCTAATTTCGACCATTGTTATTCACCTCAAATTCCTGTCATCGCTGAAGAGCGAGTACCTAGTATCTTATTCGTTACAGTAATTACAGCCATCTGGAGCGCCATCATAAGAACTCCCAGCGTGGCCGCAGATTCAGGACCACCGTAGACCCCAGTCCCTTCGAGGACCTCCTTCGTCCAGAAAGTCATGGGTGCCTGTTGTCGTCCAACGCTACCCAATATGAGACTCGTACTGACTTCGCTCACTGAATAAACAAATGATAGCAAAGAACCAGCTAGAACACTGACACCTATCAGAGGCATGGTAATCGAAGTGAAAGTCTTGTTTCGACTTGCGCCCATATTCATGGAAGCCTCTTCAAGAACAACTGGTGTAGATTGGAGACCCGCATACGCCGCCCGTACTGTGAACGGAAATTTCCGTATCATGTACGAAATTGTGATTAGTAACCACGGTCCCTCTGGCGGAAATATCGGCGTGTTATAAAACAATGTGAAGTACCCTGTTGCAATTACAATTCCTGGAAGTGCAATCGGTGAAGTCACCAGAAGATCAAACACATTCTTCCCAGGGATATCACGTCTAGCAATTATATATGCTGCACTAGTACCCAGAAGAACAATGAAAACTGTAGCAATTAATCCGTAAATCAAAGTGAACTGAATGGATCTTGTAACATCTGGATAGGCCCAGAGAACGTCGTAATTGCTCAGTGTCCATACATCAGGAAGGATTGCATTAGTAGACCATCCCCCTGAGAGGGACAGAATTATCACACTTATTTGCGGAATCAAAGCAACAAACAGAAGGGGAACCAAAATGGCATAAAGAAGCGCAGTGGATTTCGAACTAAGCATTCTTGTTCTAGGATTCCATTGTCCTCCTTTTGTTCCGGATTCATACGAACGAAGTGCAGCGTATTTTCGGATAGTCAAAAAGCCGACAAGTGCAAAAATCAGCAAAATAATCCCAATTGCAGGGCCTGTGGGATCTACTGACCCAGACTGTGTCGCTATACTATTGTATACTTGAAACGCAAGTGTCTTTCGCGCTTGTGGGTGGTTGAAGAAGACTATGGGAGTTCCAAGATCCTCAATGCTCAATATGAATGTTAGAATCGCACCAGCTTGGATACCAGGCATTGCAAGAGGCAATGTTACTGACCTGAATAACTTGAAGCCCGTGGCACCTAGATTTTCTGCCTGTTCCTCTAGTGATGGATCTATACCCATGAAAGATGAGTATGCATTGAGATAGACTAGTGAGAACAGTGAGAGAGATTGAACAAAAATAATAGCCGCAAGACCCTGAAATTCAATCCTGTATGGAATGATGTGCAATGTTGTATAGAAGAGATTGTTGAAGAATCCAGCACGGCCCATGAAGGTCTTGATGCCAATGGCACCCACAAAGGGAGTTGCCAGAATTGGGAAGATCAAAACGGTTCTTACAACACGTTTTCCGGGAAAATCATACCTCGCAACAATGAATGCAAGAAAGACCCCCAGTAGAACAGAGAATATTGTAACAAGAATGGCGGAATAGATTGAGTTGATAACCGCGCCGAAGTCCCAGCCTTGAATCACTAGAAGGTCGCCGCCTCCTGATGGAGGAATTATTGTTTGAAGATTTGCGTAAGAAATCCATTCCCCGGTAATAGCATTGTATTGCCAAGGCCAGAAGTTTGAATCTGAAAAGAGATTCGTAAAATGATATAGAGATGGAAGTCCTGTGACAGGATCCATAAAAGAAAACGCAATTACACTCAGAAGAGGGGCAATTAGAAAAACACCAAATGCAATAAGAACTGAAAGCAGCTGCACCCAAGATAGCGAATCCATCTCTTGTCGAAACTTGGTGACACTCTCACGCATCATGGGCCCAAACCCTTTGGTCCGTTCTCCAGGATTTTTGAAAAAGCCAATCAGCCCCTTGCCAAAACCAATGAGCTGCAGTCGAAATACGTATAGAACCACCACAACCACAAGGAATTGAATGAATGTATTAATACCAAATACGACGAAAACAGACGCGCTTGAAACTGCCATTACAATGAGTAAGAATAATGGTAGCCACAATTGTTTAATCCAGCTCACAATCAGATGGCCGAGTGTGAACCCCGTGTCGCCTCCAGTCACATAATAGTTCAGACGCTCAACGGGAGCGGCCGGAACGAATTCCGGCTCTTCCTCGCGAGTGTCAGGTTGGGTAGATTCATCCTCTCCTGACAACTTGTATGCTCTCCTATGGTAGTAGGGCTTGAATCTGGTTATACACATCAAGATACTGAGCTTTTGCAGCTGCTGTCCATAGCGACTGCATACTATTGCCAAAATCACTGTTGTAGATTAAGTCATTATTAATCTCCATCGCATAAGCGAGTGTGAATTTCTCCATTGTTGAGGTGTTGGGATCCTGAATTGTTACAGGAATACCCATGAGGTCTGCATAGGTGTCAACTTGAGCTGCACTAATGTGACCGTCATAGAATGCTCCAACTATGGCACCCCAGCACTGTCGAAGTTCAGTGTGTGCGTCTGTGAATACTGCTTCAAAGTATTTGAGAAGGGCAGTATTCTGGTAGAGGGTCAGTGTATCGTTGAATTCGATACCTACAGTGTTTACTGTCTGAGTGTATACAGACTTTAGATCCTGTGGTGCACCGGGAGAATCAAATGCCCCAATTCTGACTGGCATCCTACTAATTGAAGCATCTAACCATAGTGATTGACCATAATCTGATAAAACAAATTCAACGAATACTTCTGCAAGGTCCTTGTGGCTGCTTGTTTCAGCAATGGCAATTGGATCACCATTAACAATAGACTGGCCTTCGGGCAGAATATATTCACAGTCAGGATTCCTGTACTGTGATAGATATCCATAGAAGTCAATAGACATTGCGATTCCGACATCTCCACGTTCAGCAGCTTGTTGCGTTTCCACAGAGCCTGTGTAGATGTTTGAACTACCAGCCATTCTGGCAATATTGATCCAGCCAGCATCCCAACCCAAGGCTTGTGTGATAATTTGATAGATACGTGTATTGGATGTTGTATCAGGGGCATTACCCATTGCTATGGTAGGAATTGCTGGAAGGAGATTTCCATATGTTGTATTTGCCAGATCAGTCCAAGTCGATGGTGTCGGCAATGAATAGTCATCCAAGAATTGATGATTGACGGTGAACCCAAATGTAGAGATTGCCGCTGCGACCCATTTGAGATCATCACCATCATAGCGCTTCATATCAGCACCTGCAAGGGTATCGTTAACAGTAGCAGCTGCAGCTAGAAGTCCGGGAGTGTCCCATGTAGAGAGGTAGTCATCTCGCATGATTTGGTCGAAAAGAGTCGGACCTCCACCCCAGCAAACATCTGCCTGACCTAATTCGAGAAGATCATCCCAAAACGCTTCAGCAGGGGTTTTCCAAAGAATATCGGTAATTCCTGTGGCTTCAGCTTCATCACTTGCTAAAAATGCAGGTTCAAAGACATTATGTATTGCAACATCATGTCTTGTAAGAATAGTAAGTGTTAGTCCTTCGGGCTCGGTTGTAGTAGTGGTTGAACCACCGCCACCAAGTAGTATGAACCCTGCTATTCCTCCAACAGCAATAATTGCAATCACGACTACGGCAATCATGATTGTCTTGTAATCACGGCCTGTTTCAAACTCACTCATCTTTAATCATCTCTTGACAGTATCTGAAAGAATTCTCCATCACATACTGGTCTCAACCTTTTAGCTAGTGTGACTGAACAAATCACCGATATTAAGGTTACCAAAAATGAGAAAGATGGAATTTTGTTTAAACCTTGAAGAAGTAGTCGTCTGATTGATGTTTTTGTCCGGAGGAAAAGGTTTTATCATACAATGGTTACGCCTCTGTAGTCTTCTCAGTGAATGAGAAGGAGGACTTTATAGAGATGAGAAATAATCTTTTCGCGAAGAGAGCCTTGACAATTGGAATTCTCACTGCACTATTTGCTGCATTTCTCTTAGGTCCCGCCCCCGTTGCAGCCAACGGGACAGGCACAATAGTTGTAGACTATACCCATGGTCAGATGAGTCCTAGCATAGCAAACACGACTGATGTTTTGCTATTCGATGAACTCGAAACTATGGGCTACACTATTGTATTAGCCACAGGTGGGATTAATGCATCAATTCTAACAGACGCAGTTGGATTCATTGCTGGCTCCATATATGGAACCTCGAATGGATACGCATCTGCAGAGTTTACTGCAATTGCCGAATGGTTCAACGCTGGTCACAAGTTCATGTGGATTGGTTACGATTCAGACTATGGTGGCAACAATTACATCGCCACCAATATGAGCAAAATCCTTCAGGATGCTGGGTCACATGTTTATGGAGAGCCACTATCAGTTGAGGATCCAATCAGCAGCGCAGGTTCTAGTTACAGAGTTATTGCAAACGTGACAAGTACTAATTCCTTTGTTGCACCAATTGTTGCTGGTGTAGAAAAGGTACTCATGCACGGCCCAACTTGCCTCTACGGTAGCACCACAGCTACTCCAGGCGCAGGTGTTGTCGCCCTTGAGACCGAAACTATCGCTAATGTCTACCCACTTCTCTATTATGGAGCAAGCGCAGTTATAGTGAACGCAGACCTTCTTGAAGGGTACGCCCACGATGAAGGTGATACTGGTTCATTTGTTGCGGCTACCCTAGAGATTGGTGCAGGTACAGCTGGTAACGGTGTCATCATTGTTTCTGGAGCTTCACCTTACGGTGACTACAGACCGATGGCAGAAGCCGAGTACTATGACATTGAATTGACCGGTGGTTTCGACTTCATCGTAAATGGTATTGACTTTGCCATGAACCAAGCTCAGGCTATGGACATGACACTCATTCTTGCAATTGGTGCTATTGGCGCAGTTGTAGTGGTTGTCATTATCATTGCCGTGATGAAGAAGAAATAGTATAGAATAATATGAAGTAGATGGGTTTTGCCCACTACTTCCATTCCTCTTTTTTCCACGTATCGTTTCGCGATACAGACAATTTAATACGCACTCTGTGTCCTCTTTGAAGTTATGAAGAAATCGAAATTGGTACTGGCGATTCTTCTCTTTTCGCTGATTCCTTTTGCAATAACTCTTCCAATGGCACAACCTGCTGAAGCATGGGGATTGCAGACACACATGTTCATTGTGAATGAAGCTGTAGCAAATATCAGTGATGAAGGGTGGATGACAGCATTCGAATACTATATGCCGGAGTTAATGGCAGGGTCCACTACTCCTGACCAAGCATGGCAAGACTGGGATAATCATCTTTACTATCCTGATACTGGTGAACATTCTGCCCCAGCCGCTGCAGCACTTTGGTTTGATTATGCCAAAGCTAACTTCACTGCAGGAGAGTGGGAGAAGGGATTCTTTGCTGCAGGAGTCATGAGTCATTATTTCTCAGACCCATGCATTCCACTTCATACCGGATCGGGACACCCAGGACACGCAGGATATGAAGCAGACATCAATTCTAATCTGACTATCATTGATTTAACCCCCGCGACTGAGACGCTCATCACAAATGTTACACAGGAAGTCATCAGTGCAGCAACTCGTTCTCATGTATACTACGATTTGATTGTGACTGCATATCCTGATAACGAAACCCGAGCTTTGGACCAAACAGCAATCATGGATGCAACAGAGGAATGTCTTTCCCGTGCAGTCAATGGAACTCTTAGTTTGTTCTACTCTCTAACAAATGGCATTACTGCACCGGATATCGTGATAACATACGATTTTGTTGCGATGTTTGACTACGCCCATGCCAATGATTACTCAGATCAAGATGCATTGAATTCAGTAAATCAGACACTTATCAGAAATCATTTCGCGATGAGGAATCAAGCTTCTGCAATTACTGCAGCGTCATTGAGTGATGTGGACTTGCTAGTCATTACATGCGCACTCAATGCATATTCGTCCGATGAGCTAACAGCCATTTCAAATTGGGCAGCTAGTGGCAACAAATCTCTAATAATCACAGGTCGAGGAGATTTCAGCGAGTCAGAAGATATTGCAAGACCCAATTCAATTCTCAATGCAATTGATTCGGATATTCGAATAAACGATGATAATGTGTACATGCAGGGAACGTATCAACCATGGTATAATGACCTGTACGAGATTCCCGACCCCTCCGATACACTTGGACTTACTACATCGATGTCTAGTATAACACTGTATTCTCCAACTAGCTTGTATTTCATAGATGAAGGACCGGTTCTGCCGATAGTCTTTGCAGACCCATCAGGATATCAAACAAACCAGATGTCCCCGGCACCAACTGTAATCTATGATGATACTCAAGATGGTGTAAATGGAGAGCAGATACCACTAATTGCCATAGAAGAAATTGGGGAGCTCAGGCTACTAGTTTCCGGCACCACATTCTTCAGTGACTTCGATTATGGAAAGACAGCCATCTTTAGCAACATAATCTTGCTAGAGAACTTCCTGGATTGGGCCGTTGGAGACAGAAGTGAAGACAATATTCCAGATGTCGATGAGATGGGACCCCACATCGGAGACCTATCAAATGCTCCCAGTCCACTCCCTGAAGGAGAAACAGTGACTGCTAGTGTAACTGTAACGGATACTAGTGGGGTTGATACAGTTTGGATATCTTACGAAGATGGGTCAGAAACGGTGGAAATCGTGATGACTGCTTCTGGAGATGTATACAGTGCGGCTATCCCTGACATCACCACTGGATCATTGGAAGTCTTCATCTACGCAAATGATACAATAGGGAATACTGCAATTCGTGGTGCATTCACGATAACATGGGGAGATGCGACCACCAATGGTTCTACCACAGATACTACAACACCACCACCTCTCCCAGATACCATGTTGTTCATGGCGGTAGGAATAGGAGTTGTCATAGTCCTCGTACTTGTGGTTCTCGTCATCAAACGAAGATAGATTACGATTAGGGGCGCCAAGCCCCTTCCCTCCTTTTTTGACAATCATCCGTATTTCGAAATATGCTCATAATTACTCATTTTTCGTTTTCCATTCATTCTGTCAATGTTCATATAGATATTATACCAATTAGTAGGCGGCGCATGCGGCGCCGGGGTGCAGACTTTGTCTGAGGTGCAATTACCGGATGATTTGGAGAGAAATATAGAGAGGGATATCGTTAGTGCATTTGGATCATCCTTAATCGAATTTGAGGCCGTACTTCTTCAGAAGTTTCTCATGCTATCAGCAGCACATTCTCTCATCACGGATAGGATGTTTAGGAAATATCTTGTTCAAATGCATGCAAAGGGATATGTTACGCCTGTTGATTTTCAAGGAAAACGATGCTGGAAGCGATTAATAGTTGAAGAC
>JARGGA010000637.1 GCA_029210805.1 Candidatus Thorarchaeota archaeon | reverse complement strand
GTCACCAGTCACAGTATCTTCTACACTAAGATAGCCACCATAGCTCCCTACCAGAGCCTTCACGAGAGATAGCCCGATACCAGTTCCAAGCAGCCTCTCTCTTCGATGAACTTTTCCGAAGATACTCTCTTTTTGTGCATCAGGTATTCCTGGACCATGATCTATGACTTTGATTCGCAAAAAGCGAGTATGTGGGAGTGATTCTGCATTAACCTCAATCGGTATCGCTCCATGTTTGTCTACCTTGACAGAGTTATGCATCAGACCAAAGAATATGTCTGGAAAATAGGTATCTGCCCTTAGAGTATACTGGCCTGCTGAGAAATTTGTCTTTAATTTCACTTTCCGGTCATTGAACATCATGTCCACCCTATTGGCCGCGTCCTTGACGACTTTATCAAGGTCCCAATCTTGAAGTTCAGGAGGTGTTTCATCCATTCCTGATAATCCTCTGACAATAGTCGTTATTCTAGAGGCCTTCTCAATTTCCATCAATCCTCCCTGAACCAAGCTACTCAGGTTTTGTGGCAATATAGAGTCATAGAGCAGAATCTCAAGTAGTGACAGAATTTCCTGATTGATATTGGCTAAATCGTGTATCATCAGATCGGTGATGAATTCTGCGAGTGAATTTGCCTTCATCAGCTCTCCACGTATCGCATTTCGTTCGGTAACATCCCTGAAGAAACCTGTAGCTGCCATCGTCTTGTTTCCCTCCTTTCTAGGGAAGAGATTTCCCTCCACATCCACTCGGTTTCCAGCCTTGGTAAGGAATGTTAGTTCAACACCGGACTTGAAACTACCAGCCAATACATCAGAAATGGCCTCATCAAAAGCCTGAATTGATTCGGGAAAGACAATGTCAACGAGTGTCAAATTGTCAACCTCGGGTTCGTCGTACTCCAACGTATCAAGCCAAGCGCGATTCACAAACTCAAAACTTCGATTCGGTAGAACACTTACTACCAAGTCATTTGTACCATCAATGACAGACACTAATAGTCTATAATCTTCCACGAAACATCATGTCCCCTACACAAACCGATTTGAGTCCCGTAGCGACTATGGATGGCCGTGGAATATGAATCTATGTCTGGTGTAAGTATTTGGAGTTTAGATTATGCAGAGGGTCTAGAGTGTTGCATCACTTATGTATCGGCGCCATATTGCATGACATTGTTTTGTGACATCCTCTAGATATAGTGATTTTCCGCTTGCCTGTGCACCCAGCTTTCTTAATAGAGGGTGTCGAAACCAGTTTCTCTTCTTGCATTCATTATCCAAGTTTTGAGTCATTAGCTCGATGTCCTCGTACATCTGGTCAAAGTCTGTGGGGGTCATGGAATAATCGAGGTCTAAGTATATCCTACCAATATCCAACAATCGGATTCTTCCAAGCCAAGGGTGCCCGAGTACATTTTCCTTTATTATGTCTTGGAATATTCTTCCGAATTCTTTACTATCAACGTGCTCCCTGCAGATGCTAGCGTATTTCTCAAGAATACACCAAGCCATTTGAATAAGGCTCTGCTCAAGGGTGGTTCTCTGAATATAGCCCTCTGTGGCAAGACTACCCAGTTCAATCACTGCAGTGCTCTGTTGTTTGTGGTCCAATGTTTGGAGGTGGTTAATGAGAGGTTGACGGCC
>JARGGA010000636.1 GCA_029210805.1 Candidatus Thorarchaeota archaeon | reverse complement strand
AACATGTACGCTCGATGAGAGGTGTCTTTAATCCAGATTCTTTTCTGATGAATATTGTCAATCTCTCCAACTTCTAGGTCCTCAGATGGTTCTTTTCCTGTAAAAGATCTATAGCGCTTCAAAATATTGCTTCTTAGATTGGGTTTGAATTTATCATCAGTTGGAGATAGGTCCCAGGTTTTGGATGATTCGCCAGTTTCCTTCATTGTTCTGAGGATCACTGGAGAGAGTGTGGTGAATCTTCCTCCATTGTTAACCTTAGTGCTATCATCCAGCATCTGAATGTTGACTATGCGGAAATCTAAGCCACTAAAGCTTAGTTCTAGGCGGTTCATAAGTGAGTTAGCAACGGCAAAACAGAGTTCTCGAATAGGAGAACTGAACCATAGGTAAGTATCATTACATAATATCCTGATGCCCAGTTTAGTTGTCCTTCTCCTTGGTATTTCTAAACGTGAGAATGTGTACGGTTTGTAACGCCTTGATTCGTGCAATTGATCTGCGACGTCTGGCTGGTCATTCCGAAGAGTTTTGTAAATCATAGCGCCTATTTCATATTGATAGTCATATCGTAGGAGTGGCCTATCCCTTGTTGGAATTGGTGCTAGTGTTGCTCGAAATCTCATCCTATCACAGCATTAGATAACTTCGTTGACTATTAATATCGTGTCTTTCCTTCGTAATACTCTATTGGATGAAGGGACTTCCCCCTCCTGACTTCTCATTCGGGAAGCTCCTTCAAACTAGTAAGTGGAATTCATTCAGTTCTTGAATATGTTTAAGAATAATAAAAGTTGAGAGTACGAAATCCGATAATAATTCCAAAATACTGAGAACAGCACAAGATTAGGAAATAATGGAATTATTCACCAAGTTTCAAAATAATGTCATTTTGAGTATGCGGCTCAAATTCCTCCAAGAATGATCTTGCATAATCCAGAACTAGGTTGTTAATCATTTTTACTCGGAATGAACCCTTAGAACTAGTCATTCGACCCGGTCCCATTTCGATTAGATTCATTTTCATCAGATGCTGAAGAACGAAACCGGGAACTGGTGTAAGATCTTTCTCAAGAATTCTATCTTTGATGCCGAGATGGATTTCGATGTTCTTGCAGCCTCGAAATATCCTATTAGCGTTCCGCATCCCAACTCTATCATCGGGAATCAAATAAGGTTGCAATTCGTTTTCTCTCGTGAACTGATCTCGAAGATATGCAAGAAGCAGATAGTCAAAAACTGTTTTGATTGGAAAGCTCAACTGAATTTTCATATGTTCGTGCTGTAGATCTGCCAACAGTTTTCTTATGGCAGTAATAAGGGGAGGACTAATTCTCAAAAAATACAACCTTTTTACATCAGAGATGCCCTGTAGGAAGTCCTTCGTTTTTATCTCAATATCGTCATGCATTTTTGTTGTTCCGAGTAAGATTTGACTTTCTTCATATGCCATCCGTTGATAAGAGAAAGGCAAGAACTTCAGATACAGTTTTTCTGAGTGATTGAGATATTTGGGATTGTGTGACAATGCAATCGTTTCAAACAGAGATACAACATGAGAGATTGATAGTTCTGTAGATTGACAGAGAGTTGTCCATAGATGAGGAATTATTGTCCGTTGAGATATTGCTAAGCATATTGGTGTCGTCAATCGT
>JARGGA010000635.1 GCA_029210805.1 Candidatus Thorarchaeota archaeon | reverse complement strand
TAGGAAACAATACAGCTAAAGATACTGCCTGGGTCTATGTTGTAGATGGCACATGGCCTGGGGTAGATCATCCTGATGATATAGCAATGGATGAGGGATCGACAGGTAATCTGCTGACGTGGTCTCCCACTGATGCGAATCCTATGAGATACGCTATCTATAGAAATGGAACCGAACTTGAATCAGGTCCATGGGCTGGCGAGCTTGTTGTAATTTCCTTGGATGGATTATCTCTGGGCGTCTACAACTACACTGTGTACCTATTGGATATTGATGACAACTGGAATCGGGACATTGTTTTCGTGACGGTGGTCGATGGTACTGTACCTATCATTGATAGTCCTGATGATCTGGAATATGAGGAAGGAGAAACAGGTAATGATATCGAATGGTCCCCAAGCGACCTTCATCCCTTAGCATACGAGGTATTCTTGGATGGTACATCACTAGTTGCAGATGACTGGACTGGTGGAGATATTACGGTTTCCACAGATGGTCTTACTACAGGGGTCTATAATTTCACACTGGTTGTTACAGATGTCGGTGGAAATACTGCATCAGACTCAGTTATTATAACAGTGACTGCTGCATCAACGACTCCCATGACATCAACAACTCCAATTACGCCTCCTGGAGGCCCAGATATTGTCATCATTATCATAGTAGCCGGAGCGGCTGGAGTAATACTAATCATTCTAGTTGTTGCATGCAGGAAGAAATCTCATGGAAATTTATGAAAGACTGAGGGGTGTTATTGTCCTCTATCCGATCGAAAAGTGATTAGAATTAGTTGTCCATTCAAAAAAGAAGAATCGGGAAGGAATTGTTCCTTCCCCTGTTTCTAATTACACTACTTGTTGAGCTCAGCTTCTTTGAGCTCTCTCCTAAGGACCTTTCCGACTGCACTCATCGGAAGACTGTCAACAAAAGCAACCTCTCTTGGTCTCTTGTAGCCTGCCATGTTGTCTTTTGCCCAGTCAATGAACTCCTCAGAAGTAGCGGTTTGACCAGGTTTGAGAACGATGTATGCCTTCACATATTCGTTTGTGGGGTCCTCCTCTCTTGGGAGTCCGATGACAGCAGCCATCGCAACTTTGGGATGCTCGAAGAATATATCCTCGATTTCTCGTGGGTAGGCTTTCAAGCCACCTACATTGATCATATCCTTCTTACGGTCAGAAACCACAAAGAAACCATCCTCATCCATATGGCCTATATCGCCAGTAAGGAAGTAGCGTTTTCCACCGATGTCACGCATCACTTCTGCAGTTTCTGCTTCCTTGCCCCAGTAACCCTTCATCACCTGTGGACCACTGATAGCAATCTCACCGGTTTCTCCCTGAGCAAGTTCCGTATTACCTGTTGCCATGTCAAGAATGGTGAGGTATGTATCTGAGATGGGCACACCGATAGAACCAAACTTTCGAAGGCTTATAATCGAGGGATTTCCTGTAGCAAGGGGAGAAGTCTCTGTCAGACCGTAGCCCTCGAACAATATTGCTCCTGTCTTTGCCTCAAATTGCTTCGCTAGTTCGGGTGGTAGAGGTGCAGCTCCTGAACTACATGCCTTCAATGAGGATAGGTCAAACTTGTCTACATAGGGACTGTTCACAATACCTGCATAGATTGCAGGCACACAGTGAAGGAGAGTTCCTC
>JARGGA010000075.1 GCA_029210805.1 Candidatus Thorarchaeota archaeon | reverse complement strand
ATCATCAAATTGATGTCCAACTTTGGGTAAGTTTTTGGTAGCTGTTGGCCACCCTATCGACTTCTTCCTTTGTGTTATAGATGAACGTGATCAATCCTTCGGTTTCCATCGTATCTCTCTGGCAAAACCCAATCAGTAGATTTTCATGATGAAAGATTGTACAATCTGGTTGTTCTAGCCAGACCTCCATCCCAAGTTTCTTTGTGTAGAACTCTGAAATTACATTCAGCATTTTGGTTCGAAAGAATACTATTCCTCCCATTTTCTAATCACATCTTCAATTATAGATTGGCTATCATAGCAGAAACCATTTTCATGCTATTTAGATTGCGAATTATGTTTCTTGCGTAGATTGATGATATCCTCACCTGTAGTGTATGGTTTTAGCTTCCACTCGAAGTGAGAAAGCTTTTTTCCGCACTTGCGGGTTACCGTGAATAGATATTCACTTGATTATAATCTATTCTTGAATCGCAATGACTAACAAGGGCACACTTTTTGATAAGTACAATGAACTCGTTCAAGTATCTCCTTCTTCTTCTGATCTTAATGATGCCAAAGAGGCAGTTTCACTTCTCCATCAGGATGACTGGGTACGAATTCTCCTTGTTCGACAACTGGATAAAGGCGATGAAATAACGATAGAAATTGAATCTTCGTTGCCACTTCGTGCTAAGGGTGAACCATCAATAAATGACGGGACAACGGTAGCGAGTGATCTTCTCCATGGAATGATACGCACACTCAATTATCTGCTAAATCTGGAGAAATTAGGTTTCAATCTTGATATCATTGGACAGGATTGCATGTGGACCGCATTCAAGGATGTCAGTAAACCACCAGATAATGCATTCTTTGATTCCATAAGTCCCCCCTAATTTTTTTCCCGCCCCCTTTTTCTATTTGAATCATGATATTTTGCGCTCCAAGAAGCACTCCATTCCCCTCAAACACCAAAATAACAGGATTTTGTTCTTTTCCGAACTAAATGGTTCGCATTTTTGCATGGTACATCCCTCAATAGCTTATTTCTGAACCTGCTGAATCCCGCGAATAGATATCCATTTGTTAGTCTATCTTATAATGAATTACAATGTCGTTAAGTATTCCAAAAAGCGCACGAATCGTTCTTCATAGCTTGGCAACAACAGGTCCAATGTCACCAAAGGAGATTAGTAACAAATCAGAACTTCCTTTGAGGACTGTGAGCTTTGCTCTCCGTAGATTAACTTCACAAAGGATACTTCGAAGGATTCCCAATCTTCAAGATATGCGTCAGCCTCTGTACCTACTTGAATCCGGAGAGATCAGGAAAATCCTTCTCAAACATGGTAAAGATGCTTTGATGAAAGTGCCTTACGCCCTACTCGAAATGAGAAAGACCGTTTGAAGAATAATCGTACCTACTCTCAGTTGAACCACTTACGTTCCTCCTCTATCCTTCCCCCAATGGGCCTGATCCCATATCGATTAGGCCCTACTTACAAAAATCATTCATTCTATTCGCAAAATGAATACTAGTGCTGTGGACGACAGACTTTTCTTTGGGGTTTGAATTCTCCATCTTAGACTTCTTGGTTGCGTGGTGAGAAAGATGGATATCATAGACAAAGGGATTCTCAGCGATTTGACTGATAATTGTAGAATTACCTATGAGGAATTATCTCGCAAACATGGGATCTCCGCTAATGCAATCCGGAAGAGAATCACGAGGCTAGAGGAAACCAAAGTAATCTCTGCCTATACTGTCAGTTTATCTACTGCAATGATTGGTTCCGAATTTGTGTTTGCCATATTATCAACAGATGGTTCTAGAGATGAAGTGGAATTCGTTAATGAGATTGGATCAAATCCATGGATAATAGCCGCATCATCCTACACAGATGGCTCATACCTCTTGATAGGTGAATATACATCAACAGATGAGCTTATGGCTATCGCTACTCATCTTCGATCACTTGATAGTGTACATCATGTTGAGTTGCATACAATCCTCCAATCAAAAGGAGGAATTGCCCCTCTTGGAAACTTACATCTTCGAGTGCTAAGATGCCTACTAGAAGATGCAAGAATGCCTATTATTGATATAGCCAATAAAACTGGGTTGACAGCTAGAAGAGTTCTTGAAGAAATAGAAGCCTCAAATAGTGTTCATACATCGATACTCCTAGAGTTAGGCGCAGCTAGCAGCATTCCCTTTGTGATATGGTTTACCTATGATCAAAAGAAGATTGGCCCAAGAGAGTTAGAAGCGTGGCTTGAAGAGAATTACGATTTACCTCTTTGGCAGGTTTTTCTTTCCGTTGCTGAGCCGGTGGCCGGAGGACTGTTTGCAGTTGATACTTTAACTGAACTCGACGAAATTGTTCGAAGTATCCGAAAAAATGATTTCATCATGACAGCAAAAGTATCAATTTCAACCCATCATGATTACTTCGAGGGTCCCAGAAGTAGGAAGCTCAGAGAAATGATAGAAGCTGCATCTGGCAAAAAAGTGCAATAATCTAATTTCCTAAGTGACGACTCTTTTATCTAGGAATTTATTCAAAACCACTTAGCGAGGAAGTGGTATTTTGACTCCTGATGTATCAAAAGCGATGACCATTCGACTATCAGATGAATTACCTCCGGACCCTGTCATGGATCCGCAGTATCGACGAGCTCCCAATAGAGGGTTTGCTCTTTCAGAATCTGAAACCGTTGTCGCTCTGAAAAATGCATTACGGTATATTCCAGAAAATCTGCACGAGCAGTTGGCGCCAGAATTTCTTAATGAATTAAAAACCAGGGGTAGAATCTATGGATATCGCTATCGCCCTTCTGGAGCAATCTCTGCAAAGCCAATTGATGAGTACAAAGGAACTCTTGAGGGAAGAGCAATGCAGCTCATGATAGATAATAATGTCAGCTTCGAAATTGCACTCTATCCATACGATTTGGTGACGTATGGCGAATCTGGCCAGGTGTGCCAAAATTGGATGCAGTTCCAGCTCATCAAGAAGTACTTGGAAACCATGACTGTCGAACAAACGCTTGTTGTCAGCTCAGGACATCCTATAGGTCTCTTTCCAACTAAGCGAGACGCACCTCGAGTAATATCCACAAATGGTCTGATGGTAGGTATGTTTGATACACCTGAGGATTTCCATCGTGGAGCTGCTTTAGGAGTAAATAATTACGGTCAAATGACAGCTGGAGGCTGGATGTATATAGGCCCTCAAGGAATAGTTCATGGAACCTATCTTACTCTACTTAATGCAGGACGTCTCTATCTTGGTCTCCCCGAAAATAAGGACCTGAGTGGAAAACTCTTCATTACATCAGGGCTCGGTGGAATGAGTGGTGCACAAGCGAAGGCTACTGAGATTTCAGGCGGAATTGGTGTTATTGCTGAGGTGGACAAGAGCCGAATTGAAACACGCAGTGAACAAGGATGGTTGAGTAAATGGTCCTCCAATCTCGATGAAGTATTTGAATGGGTCAATGAACACCGAAAAAGTGGAGAACCTGTTTCAATAGGGTATTACGGAAATATTGTTGATGTGTGGCAATATGTTGTTGATAATGACATCCACGTGGAACTGGCTTCAGATCAGACCTCCTGCCATGATGTTTATGGTGGTGGATACACCCCTGCAGGTCTAACCTTCGATGAAGGTAGAAATCTTCTGAAAAGTGATAGAGATAAATTCAGAAAACGTGTAGACGAATCTCTCCGGAAGCAATTTTCCCTTATCAAGACCATGACTGAACGTGGCACATTCTTCTGGGACTATGGTAACAGCTTCATGAAAGCGGTTTTCGATGCAGGTGTAACAGAGATTGCAAAGAATGGAAAGGATACCAATGACGGGTTTATTTTCCCATCATATGTTGAGGACATTATGGGGCCAATATGTTTCGATTATGGTTATGGCCCCTTTAGATGGGTGTGTCTGAGTGGCAAGCATGAGGACCTTATTGCAACAGACAAAATGGCAATGTCATGTATCGACCCTAATAGAAGGGGTCAGGACCGCGATAATTACCACTGGATACGAGATGCAGAGAAGAATGCACTTGTCGTTGGATCACAAGCTCGAATTCTTTATGCTGATGCCCAAGGACGAGTTAAAATCGCGCTTCAATTCAACAAGATGGTTCGTGAAGGCAAGGTTGGGCCAATCATGCTTGGACGCGACCATCATGACACGGGTGGTACGGACTCGCCATTCAGAGAAACCGCAAATATCCACGATGGAAGTAACATCACCAGCGACATGGCCCATCAATGCTGGGCAGGAAATGCAGCTCGAGGTATGAGTCTTTGTGTACTTTCTAATGGTGGAGGCGTAGGCACGGGCAAGGCCATCAATGGTGGTTTTGGACTTGTATTGGATGGCAGCGAGCGAGTTGATACAATTATTCGCATGGGTCTTAATTGGGATACTATGTGTGGAGTTTCAAGAAGAGCCTGGGCAAGAAATGATCATGCAATAGAAACTGCGCTTGAATGGAATCAGACTATGGGTGATGCGGGACAAATTACATTGCCCTACATACCTAAAGAGAATCTCGTGGAAGATTTAGTCAAGAAGGCGTTCAGGGAGTAGGGATCTTAGAATAGTCCAGCACACCTGTTTGCATGATGAATTTCCATTCGTTTCCAACTTTGGTGTACACCTTGCATACTCTTCCCTTCCAGTGGTTCTCAACACCTTCATGACTTTGCCAGAGGGTATCAATGTCCACAACAGCAAATGCTCCATCCTTCTCGCTAGAGACCTCCACCTTCTTGATTTCTCTCTTGTTATGCACAAGTCGATGAGTATCAAATAATTCCTGCCATGAGTCTTTCCATCGCTTGTAGTCATATCGTCCCCAAGTTATGACCCAATCCATAGGATCATGTGAAAAAGCTGTTCTTGGCCAAGGCCAGACCATATCCTGATGGAATATACTGACGAGAAGTTCAGCATCTTGTGTATCCCATGCTTTTGTTTCCTTGTTGACCAAATCTGTTATCTGCTGAGCAACCTCTTTCTCAGTCGACATTCTTCTTCATTCCTAGTCGTTTCCTTTTCGGGGATCAGTTGCCTGAATTATTGCAGTGACCGAATCCTGATTGAATCCCTTGAATCCTTGACGTCTCTCAATTATTTCAAGATGACTCCCTATAGCTCCTTTGTCTAAAAACATCTCTCCACCTTTTTCAGACAAGACTCCATTTTGAAGTAACACGCTGACCCTGCTTGGATCAACCATTCTTCGTTCAGACTCTGTAAATGATTGCTTAAGGAAGTCAAAGTATGAAAAAGGTCTGATTGCAGCTGCACAGAATTTTGGTAGCATCTCTCTAGTGTTTTCGTAATGAACCCGCGCGGCAAGATGGTGCAAACCGCCTTGTAGCATACCTTCTCCATGAAGAGATACCCACATACCGACGGTTCCCAAATCTTCAAGATGGGTCATGCTCTTTCTAGCAAAATTAGTACCTCTTTCTTCTTCAGAGATATCAACATCTGCAAAAATAACAATGTTACAGACCGGATGTTCCAACACTTGAGCACCCCATCCTGCTTGAGTTCCTGCAAAGAATTGCTCTCTTGTTTCAAATCCGAGCTTTTCAAAAATGGATATCAAGGTCGCAAAATTATTCCGAGAAGACCTGTAAGTATGGTGGTCATGGTTACCCCAACCCAGACCAAGTCTATCCTGTCTATTTCTCTGGACCTGACCTGCCCAATCACGGCTTTCCCAGTATCTTCTTTCAGCTTTGAAGAATGCATCAGCCACTCTTGATTTATTCATGATAGAAACCGCATCTGATACAATGTTCATAGTGAGACTAATGCCCTCTTCATCGGTGACAAATTGCCTAGTTCGGGTAGAGAAACGGTCCAAGAGAAGGTTGTAGTTCCTTACATCGTCTGAGTCATGAACCAGGAATCCCGAGTATCCTCTTCTCTCAACCGCTGATAATGTATAGATACCTTCAGCGTGAATAACCGAACGGCGAAAAGAACTGTTTTTCCCTCCTTCAATATGATGACCCTTACCGGTCATTTGCACAAAGTGGTCAAGGTTCTCTGGTTTTAGGGCAATCTCATGATATGATTCGTTTGATAGAAGAATCGGAAAGAAAATAGCATTAGGATGAATCAACACATCGGTATCATCAGGTGCCTCCAAATTTGTGCCTTTTTCATACCCGAATGCCTTCAATTGTGTATCGATATCAGATGCCAGAGGGAGTACCATATGGTCAATCCAATCAAACAATCGAAGTGAGGCCCACGCAAACATACTCTCTTTGATGTTGGCAAGAGGGTTCATCTTAGAAACGAACTCTTGAACTTTCTGAGATAATAGCATCTCAGCCTGGGGATGTAGATTCCAATCATATCGTTGCATAGGACTCACTCTTTCCATTGATAGGCTAGAAAAGGGGTCAATTGACATAAAGAGACTGGTCCCTCTAGATACGGATTCTCACAGTGAACGATAATTACTAAAGCAACGCATCGCGGATGATATTCACTGCTAGGTCAACTCTATGGACCTTCGATAAAGAGTGGAGTCTGGATATTGTGGTTGTTTCAATTGACGGTGAGAGTCTGACAATAGAAGATGTCATCAAAGTTGCACGACATGGAGAGAAAGTAGTTCTTGATGATACCACACGAACTAAGATACAAAACAGTCGTGCCGTCATTGAACGAGCTCTCGACGAGGGGCGCACAGTCTATGGTGTGAACACGGGCTTTGGAAACCTAGCGAATGTTTCGATTGATAGGAAGGACCTTGCCGCGCTCCAGGTGAATCTCATTAGAAGTCACAGCGTTGGTGTTGGGAATCCTTTCCCAAGTGAGGTCGTACGTGGCATGATGGTCCTATGGGCTAATGCTCTCTCCAAAGGATTCTCAGGAATCAGATTAGAAGTTGTAGAAACCCTTCTTGCCATGCTGAACAAAGATGTAGTACCTGTCGTTCCTGAACAAGGTTCAGTTGGTTCCAGTGGCGATCTTGCACCCCTTGCTCACATGGTACTTGTCATGATTGGAGAGGGTGAAGCATATCATAAAGGTGAACGTATAGATGGCGCCGAGGCCATGAAGAAGGCTGGTATCATTCCAGTTGAACTTCAAGCCAAGGAGGGAGTTGCCCTCATTAATGGGACCCAGCCCATGACCTCTGTTGGTGTGCTTGCCATTCACGATGCAATGTCACTCGTGAGAAATACCACAATTGCTGCTGCCATGACCCTTGAGGCTCTAAGAGGCACTCGTGTTGCCTACGATCCGCGAATACATGAAATTCGTCCACACGAGGGACAATCACATATTGCAGAGGCAATGCGCAAACTGTTACCTGATAGCGAAATCAATCAATCCCATGCTGATTGTGGTATGGTTCAAGATGCCTACTCTTTAAGATGCATTCCTCAGGTTTTAGGTGCATCACTTGACACATTTCGATATGTACGAAGTGTATTGGAAACCGAGATTAACTCTGCAACAGATAATCCACTTGTATTTCCTGAGAGTGACACTGTTCTCTCAGGGGGAAATTTCCATGGCCAACCTATTGCACTAGTAATGGATTTCCTTGGAATCGCTCTATCAGAGATTGCTAACATGTCTGAACGAAGGGTTAACCGTATTGTGAATCCGAATCTTAGTGGATTACCTGCTTTTCTTACAAAGGATGGTGGTCTTCAATCCGGAATGATGATTCTGCAATACACTGCAGCTGCTCTAGTATCCGAGAACAAGATTCTTGCACATCCTGCAAGCGTTGATTCTATTCCAACAAGCGCTGATCAAGAAGATCATGTAAGCATGGGTACTATTGCTGCGAGAAAAGCCAGAACGATTCTGGATAATGTAGTTAATGTGATTGCCATAGAGTATCTCTGTGCAACACAAGGTGTAGATTTTCTGGCACCGCTCAAACCATCTGCGCCTCTTGAGAGTGTGCGTTCTACAATCCGAGAAGAAGTGCCCACTTTGGAGAAAGACCGTGAATTGCACAAGGATATCACTGCAGTTCGTGGCATGATGAATACTAACAAAATCGTTGAAGCCGCAGAGAAGGTCATCGGAAGTTTCCTTGAAGAGTAATCATCATACTAAAGTCTTTTCAATCAATTCATCAATATTGACCTCTTTGATATCTTCACCGGATTCCATTCCATTATCCTTTGCTATTAGGTAGTACTTATTCGCCATTCTAAATAAGGCGGCTGAATCTTCTCCCTGTAGTTTTCTGCAGCAGGCACCCCGATGATAGAGTGATGCTATATGATAGGGGTGTCCGTTCTCGTCAATCATCTTTTCTGCTAATTTGACGTAGGTTTCACAGGTTTCCGGCGCATAGACCAAATCCTCTTCTGCCTTGGCTTCTGTCTGTTCACAATCAGATGGATAGCTAACATGTTCACAATGAGGGCACATCGTCAGGAATGATAGCATTGGGTTGTATCCCCAATATTCTCGACATAGGTTTTCATCAACCCCTCTGTAACCAAAAGACCCCAGTACATTTGCAAGAAAGATCCCGTTGCAGCTGGGGCATGTGAATTTCATAGTCTTAATGGTTGTCACATAAAACTGCTACGCGTGAAGGTTTATGTAGTTTTCAAGTATTGAATTGTTAGACTCGTCTAAGAATTATTTTCCTATTCAGAGGGTGCGTTGAGTTTGGTTGATCTGTCAAAATCAATGGAACAATATCTAGAGACTATTTACGAACTTGAGAAAGAGGGTAAGACCGCAAGTGTGTCTGATATTGCTGAAGCCCACGGAGTAAAGCTACCCAGTGTAACATATGTTCTTCGCAAGCTTTCACATTCGGACTTAGATCTTGTAAATTATGAGCGATATACTCGTGAGGTCAGTCTTACTAAGAAAGGGAAGGAGATTGCTGTCCGACTTGAGAAGACCCATGAAGCACTCAGATGGTTCTTTGAAATGATTGGATTGAATCCAAAAATAGCGAATACTGATGCATGTGAACTCGAGCATCTTGTTCACCCACAAACTGTGGATAAACTCACGAGTTTTGTTGAGTGGGTAAAGAATGATGAAACAGCTACTGATTGGTTAGCTCGTTTTCGTGCGCGAAAGAACTAACATCATGGTCCGAGTTTTGTATGTACAACTTCTCCATTGGCAATAACAGTGTGGACAAGATTGACTCCGAATCTGTATGCCAGGAATTCTGGATTGGGACACTCCAAAACAACGACATCTGCACGTTTTCCAACCTCAATACTACCAATTGTATCTGCACGATCCAAAGCATGGGCACTGTTTATCGTAAGAGCTGATACGACCTCTCTTGGATGCATCTTCATCTTGTAGCAAGAGAGGGCAATAGAGAAGAATAGTGATTCGTTGGCACAGTTTGGATTGAAATCCGTTGCCAGTGCAACTGGAAGCCCCATCTCAATCATATCTCGCGCTCGTGCATAGTCCGTATTAAGACTGAACGCTGTACCTGGAAGCAATGTCGCAATCGTACCAGATTTTCTCATTGCCTCCAATCCATCATCGGATGCCATCAAAAGATGATCTGCGGAAACTGCTCCGACTTCTGCAGCAAGTTCTGCCCCCCCAAGCGGCACAATCTCATCAGCATGTACTTTGATTTTCATACCTGCCTTCTTTGCAGCAAGAAGTATTCTTCGAGATTGATCCACATCAAATACTCCCTTTTCGCAGAAAACATCACAAAATTCAGCGAGGTCTTCCTTTGTCACAGCTGGAATCATCTCATCAATTACAAGACTCACATAGTCTTCTGTTCGATTCTCATACTCTGGTGGAATTGCGTGAGCTCCAAGAAAAGTGGATGCAATTCCCATTGGTAGTTTTTCACGTAGGGCTTCCGTGGCTTGCAACATCTTCAACTCATTCTCAGTATCTAATCCATAGCCACTCTTAGACTCTACAGTAGTTGTCCCTTCACCTAGCATCCGTTGTGCAAAAGAGAAACCATTTCTTACCAGATCTGATTTTGACGCCTCGCGTGTTGCTCGGAGAGTGTTTAAGATGCCTCCTCCAGCTTCTAGAATCTCCATGTAGCTCTTACCTGCAAGTTTCATGGCGAAATCGTTCTCTCGAGACCCACCAAATACAAGATGGGTATGGCTATCTATAAAACCCGGTAGAGCAAGCATATCTGGCAGATCGATTTGAGGCACTACGGGTTCTCCATCAATCTGAGCAAGAACATCTGAGGTGGTGCCTACTGCAGTAATCAAACCATCCTTGACTGCTACAGCACCATTCTCAATTATAGATAGTTCTCTCATGGCCTCTCCTGTTTTTGGCTTCCCATTGGTATTCGCCAATGTCGCCAACTGTCCTATGTTTGTCAGAAGCAAATCTGGTTTCATGCCAACCACAACAATCCTAGTTACCGTTCCTTCTTGTACCTTATGCATTTTCAAGAGTGAGACTAATTAGGTAGTGTGATGCGGAGCAGCTCAAACCTGACTGGTAGTTGTGATTTATGGAGTATCTTATTCTAAGTTGGAGCGATGTATACAACCTGACTCTACAGCTCTCCGAGCGTATTGTTGAAAGCGGGTTCGTTCCAGATTTAATCATTGGGATTGCACGAGGGGGTTGGATTCCTGCCAGGATTCTTTCTGATGTTCTATATGCAAATGCAATGTTCAACGTTCGAATTGAGTATTATACTGACTTGGGTGTGCATGGAAGAGAACCCAAGATTACTCAGCCACTCTCAATCCCAATTGAAGAGAAGAACGTACTCATAATTGATGAAGTAGCTGACACAGGAGAGAGCATGTATCACGCAATTGAGTATGTTAAGGGCCTTGGAGCAAAGAATCTTCGTAGTGCCGTTCTCCATCTGAAGAAGACATCCCGCATTGTTCCTGATTTCTATATGCAACTTGTAGATAGTTGGACAGTCTACCCTTGGGAAATACGAGAATCAATCATTGCCCTGGTAAAGACATTCAAGGAAGAAGACCCATCTCTTGATATGCACCAAATCCGAAATAAGCTAGTATTTGAGGTAGGTTTTGAACCAACTGTGGCTGATTATTTCCTCAAGCGACTCTGAGTAAGATCCATGCTGGAGCGACAAGAATGATGCATCTTGATAGACTCATTTCGGAGGAGAATACTCATTCTATAGGTATTGCTGAATTCAGAAATGAGAATGATTTGGGTAGAGATAAACTGATTTCATTAGCACAGCAAGAAGATGAACGTCTTCTTGCCATTCAACTATTTGATGCGTCCAAAATTGTAGATTTCAATCATCTATTGTCCGCATCGCAAAACGCGGTTAATGCTTGGCATGGAGGATATTCAAAAGCAAGAAGCCTTGATGTCGAAACTGCTGTCTATGCATCCACTCAAAGACAGATTAATCGAGCTCTTGATTCAGTTGGTGTTTCAGATGGACTCGAACGTATAGCAGTAGTTGTCATTGGTGATGATGACCGGGCAGTTCGTGACTGTCTGGATTCATTTGAAATCAGTATTGGTTCAATGATTCCAACGCCTTTTCCTGCAAATCTTGATCGTTTAAAGGCGCTAATGAGTCTCTATGGTATCGAAAA
>JARGGA010000074.1 GCA_029210805.1 Candidatus Thorarchaeota archaeon | reverse complement strand
AACCGAACAACATCTTGGGCTCGATGTCTAGGATCGTATAGGTTTCGGGAAACGGAAACATCAGCCTAGCAAATATCTAGGCTGGTGTTCTCATATTGTTTTTCTCTTATCGTTCTCGCTTACCTTCAATAAACTCGTTGACACGTTTTTGTGCTTCAAAGTCATCTATCTGGTAACGAGGATGTTTGAAACTGTAGGAGCTAATGCTTGAGAGTTCTCCGCCTATTCCACGATCTAAAGCAATCTTGACTGCCCGTGCAACATCAATAATGACTCCTCCACTATTTGGTGAGTCTTGCACTGAGAGCTTCAGATCCAAGTCAATTGGAAGGTCTCCGAAAGCCTTGGATCGCATGCTGATATAGCACACCTTGTTGTCTTCAAGGAATGGCACATAATCGCTTGGACCAATCTTTGTGGGAAGCTCGTAATCTACACAACTGGTGACTGCTTCAGTCTTGCTGATTCGTTTTGATGCGAGTCTATTCTCCACCTGCATATTCTCAAAGTCTGTATTGCCACCAATGTTTAGCTGGTATGTGTTCTTCATGATCAAGCCTCTCTTATCAAAGAGCTGAGCTAGAACACGATGAAGAATAGTTGCACCAAGTTGACTCTTGATATCATCACCTGCCGCGGGTAATCCTTTCTTTTCAAATGCTTGAGCATGAGGACTATTTGGGTCTGAAACAATGAATTCTGGAAATGCATTGATGAACCCAACTTCGGCTTCGATTGCGGCGTCTGCGTATATGCGTGAAGCTTTTGCACTTCCTACAGGAAGATATGAAACCAGCATGTCTGCTTTCGATTTCCTGAGTTCCTCGGCAATATCAACAGCTTCCACCTCATTTTCATCATATGCGAAGAATGATTCCCTCATATGTGGGGCAACACCGTCCGAGATGGGGCCCGGGAGAACTTTCACACCAATCTTGGGTACGTCAGGAGCAAACTTTACGCAGCAGTTTGGTTCAACCCACATTGCATCTGCAATATCCAACCCAATCTTCTTTCTATTCGCTTCAAAAGCGGCGACAAACTTCAGGTCTTTGGGGAAATATCCGCCAAAATCTACGTGCATAAGCCCTGGTACTTCTTCATCTGCTTTCGCATCTTTGTAATAATGAGTACCCTGAATTAATGCTGATGCACAGTTTCCTAGACCTGCAATTGCAATTCTAACGTCACCCATAGTATCCACCTTGTCAACTATTATATGAGTAAAGAATAGTTGAATCTTTTATAACTATCGTTGTGGGGTATTACTCAATATCCAAATCTTCATCGTCGTTACTTGATTCTTCCACAACGTAGTCCGAGTAGAGGAGCTTTTTGGCGCCAGCTACTGTTTTTGGTCCAATTCCTGGTACGTCATTCCATTCATCTATACGGGTGATGGTATCCATGGGTGTTTTAAATTTCTCTAGGAGACTCTTTGCTCTGACCACATTAACACCAGGTACTCCTGCGATGAAGAACTCCTGCTCATCATTCAGTGTATCTAGACCTTTTCGTGTACGAATAACTGGCAATCTCTGGCCTGTTTTTTTCTTGATTGCACCATCGTCTGTCAATACTCCATAAAGCAACCCAGCTGAATGTAGAGCATTGAATCCTTCTAGAACTTCGATTCCCCTCTCTTTAATGCTATCAATTAATGCATCTAGGGATGATGGATGGATAAAGCTAACCCGTTCCATCGTTACAAGAAATGGCTTGCTTTTGGTCTTCTTGCTACTGAAAGGAATGTAGATGCATCCTTTCATTGGATCTCGTCTAATTGCAAGAATGTTCTCAAGCAAAACATACGGTTTCTCATACTGAAGAAGGGCATCTAATTGCTTGGTCAATCTTGGCACTCCCGCAGCGCTTCCTTTGAGAGTGTTAACTAGATCATTCACAGTCTTTCTTTCAACAGCAACACCATCAGGACCCAATACGTCCCCAATAGGTATCTGCTGAACGACAAATTGAATTCCCTCTTTTTCCAGCATTTTCATCAGATGCTTTACGGAATTGACCCCTTTGCCGCCAGTTTCGTGAATATCCACTACTATTTGGGGCACGTTCCCAAAGAGATCTGTCTGCATCTCTACTCCCCATCGAATAGTGTCAAAACCGCTGCCATCGAAACCTCTCTTGCCAGATTGACACTCTCCGCAGACCCAATTATAACAGCATCATTTTCTTCAACGCGAAGGCTTTCCATGATCAATAGTGCTTCTCTTTCATATTCCGTGAGAATATTGAAATCGTCTGGAGGCATGACAAGTAACCCATTTTTTTGGATGAGTGAGGTCGCTCCGGCTTGACCATATCCTCCGCCTTGTATTATTGCTTCATCACGCTGTCTGATACCATCGTTCACGAATAATGCCTTCTTCTTCACTAGGTATGCAAAGGAATGCTCATGTACGACTAAACTTCCAAGTTCGAGAGATAGACCTAGGGGAATATCTACTATCATTTCATCAAATATGTTCTGTCCCTTTGGCGTAAGTGTTTGACCTTGTTTTCCCTCTGCAGTAATATATCCTGCTTCAGTTAGTCTCTTTAGAAGTGTACGCGTACTGCCTTCTCCTAGAGTCATTGTGTCGCGCAATTCATAACGGCCCAATGGTTGTTCTCTGCCAATCATTATAATTGCGACTGCAGCATGGTGGGGTCTGAAAGAGGGTGACACTCTTCCTCCTGCAGGTTGCGCGAGATTGACAATTTCCTTTAACCAAGACAAAGTTTCATCTTCTCCATGTATAAATCACATTCACTCTCTTTTATTCTTCTCCTTCTGTGGTAACTGTATTGTTTCTAAGTGGTAACGAATACATACCAATCTTCTCTTGTAGGACAACATAACCTACAACGGCTCTTTGTTCGTTATTTGCTGAAATGATGAAATGGCAGGATTTGTGAATCGACTGGACCCAGAACTCTGCAAGGGACCCTTAGACCCAAAATGGGTACTTTTTGAACGAACGAACGCGGCATTGCATTATACGCAAATCGCTTTCGCAGTCCTTCAAACATGGGAAGTGTCCCGTCGATACTTCACTCAAGAATCGAATTGATCCTCTCTTCCGCGCATATTCCCCGTTCGTCAGTCCCCTGACGTTTCGGAGATGTATTTATCCCTTATGTAGTTTTGTTGAACGAAAGAATACTTCATACAGACATTACCGAAGAATCTAAAACACTCTGGCTGAGGATGTGGCTCATTCTCTATCAGGAGCAACATCCAGTTGAGTGCGAATCGAGGTAAGGATTACTCAGGCTATTTGTTTGTCATCGAAGGTATTGATGGTGCTGGAAAGACTACTGTCTGTGATGGCGTAGAACAGGCTTTATTGCATAATTCCTTTGATGTTGTTCGCCTCAGAGAGCCGACAAATGAGAGTCCATGGGGGAAAGAAATACGTAGACGAACTCCTCATGGAGAGCTAACCGGCCAAGAAGAATTTGATTTGTACATTAAAGACCGCGATTGGCATGTAAAGAATCGGATTTTACCTGCTCTTCAAGCGGACAAAATAGTTCTCATGGATCGATATTTCATTGCTCATGCTGCTTATCAATCAACTAGTACAAATCTTTCTTGGCGCGAAATCCTCCGACACAACCGTGAAGAAATTAACGCACCTGAACCTGACATGATATTCCTGCTTGATATTTCAGCGGAAGTAGGGTTGGAGAGAGTACTCTATAGTCGAGAGGCAAAAAACGAACAATTCGAACAGCTTGATCGACTTGTGAAAGTAAGAAACAACTATCTAGAAATGGTACAAGAGGATTCGGGAAATTACCTTGTTATAGATGCCACTCAATCAATCGAATTTGTCGAAGAGCAAGTAGTAAACACAATACTCGGTCTTTTGAGATGATTTATTTACCCTTGCAAATATAGAGAAAACTATCGATTTAGGGTGCAAACCTGCGGAAAAGCGAATTGACTAGTCATAAGCTTTTTAATGAGCCATACCGCATCGATAATAAGATTAGCTACGCATACGCTGCTCTTGGACCGGGAGTACGGAAAAGATGCCTGTCGCAATGTTGTTGATTGACTGGGATTCGAAAATTGGTGCTGTTCTCAAAGCAAAAGTGCCTGGGGACTTTGCTGATTATTACCGTGAAGATTTGAACACGGAAATAATGCGTATCTTTACCTCGCACGCAATGGGTGATGCCACCGCAGGTTTTTCATCACTGAGTGTGCGAATTGGAGGTGAAGAATACAATGTCGCTTCCTATTACACAGGAATAGTACGTGAAGAGGAGCAGTATTGCATCTCCTTGCTACTTACACCTTCGGAAGATGCGAAGACATACGAGGCGGCGATTACTTCTGTCGTGTCTCCTATAACCAATGCTGTCGTGTCTATGACTGAGGCGGAGCTGCAAGGTGAACTCGATAATACCTATCGAAGGATTATACGTTTGGCTGGGATGACAGATGAATCCCGGTTAGCCCGATTATTTTCAGATGAAGTATATCGAGCTGTTTTTCCCAAATTGTGGAAGGGTGGAATCACAAAGGAGGATCTTGAAGAGTGGCTAAAAATGGTAACCGGTCTTCCTAGTGTTAGTGTTGATTCGATTATTGCCCCCTTTGAAGAACTTGGTCTTGTCAAAACCGAATGGGTTGATGAGATTGGTAGAACATGTGTATTCATGATTAAAGACCTTGAAGTATTCAGAGCACCACCACTGGTATCCATGGAATCTGCTAGCTCGGTTCTTGATCCCGAGCTTACTGCAGAATACAAAAGCGAGGTCCTGGAGTTTCTGACCGAATGGCAGAAAACTCCTGAAGATACAGTAGCGGTGGCTGAAATTCTGGCTGATCCAGATGCCTACGATACGTTGAGTGTCCTGCGTCGTCAGCCTACCAATATATCAGAACTTGAAGTTACGTTGGGAATTCCTCCAAAGGAACTGAAACAAGCAATTCAAACCTTGAAGAAATTCCGTGTCGTATCAGAGAAACGACGAAAGGGTCCATCTGGAGAGTATGATAGATGGCTTTTCTTGCTAAATGATATCAGGGTACGACTCTTCTTCCCAGAATACTTCCTTAGTACTCTTGTGACTGAACTTGAGAAAACTCCCGATGACCGTCGCTTGATGGAGATGGTCCACCAGCACCTTCGTTTACTGAGAGATAACTTTCCCAGGTAATGGAGCTGCAATTCCTTCAATTGCGAAGATTTCAAAATTTAGGATAGATCTTGCCGAATTCTCAGCTTGTGCAAGTTAACATTCTTGCTAGGAAGGTTCTTATGTGTAAAAACCGGTGAGCACTAGCGACACTCGTGTCGCACCTTCGAAGCCAGCAGTGTTGGGCGACGGATCCCCCGTCATAGGAACTCGCATTCGCAACACACGGTTACGGTCCCTAGAGTTTCTACGCATTGGTCCCAGCTGGATGTCCCTATCCAGCAACTTGCGCATAACTGAATTTTCCGTGCGCTCGGTACTGATGGGCTCCACGGATGCGAAATATTCGCATCCACTCTTTTCTCTTCATTATATTGAAGATATTGATAATACACAAGATTATCTCATAAGCAGAGTCTACGATTCCATTGATTGTCCATTGCGTATGCCTGCAATAACTCATATCATCGGTGACAAGTATTGATTCACAATACCTACATTGTACGTATCTCAACATATGAGATCCTCGCATCCTCACAATATTGGCCCGTTGAGGTTGAAAAAGCGGATCTTGAAGAATTCATCACGACTCGTGAAGATCTTCGAAAGGAGGATTCGACACTTGCTGATTTTCCACTTATTATCGGTGATGATAAATTTCAGGGGAGAGATTTAGTCAAGGATATTGTCTTAGTTTTTGTCACTGACAAAGGCGAAGAAGAATCTGCTATCTCCGTTCGGCTTGATAATGGGAGAAAAGCATTGCAAAGACAATTGCTAAAGCGTGATCTTTCTGAGGTATTACAAAAATATGGTTCTATCATTGAACCATCAGTGATTACTCGATTGAAGATCGCCTTAGTAGGAGAAGGTGGTGTTGGCAAGACCACAACACTCCATCTACTTATGGGTGATACGCCCCCATTGCAGTACGTTCCTACAATAGCACTGAATTTAGAGACTGTTGAAAACATCAGGTTTGGCAATTATTCGCTTGTTCTCTGGGACTTCGCAGGTCAGGAGAGATTCAGAAGACTTTGGAAGTTCTATTTCCATGGTGCAGATGTTATATTCTTGGTCTGTGATTCATCTCTTAGAAACGTGATAATTAGTAAGGATATCTACAAGCTAATCAAACGTGATGCTCCAAAGGTGCCTGTTTTTTCGCTAGCTAATAAGCAGGATAAACCCAATGCAATGCGACCTGAAGTCGTGCAGAAAATACTCGGGATTCCAACTTATCCCATGGTTGCCATAGACAAGAGTCGCCGTGACGAGATGCTTCGAATACTACTGACCGCAGCAGCTCAATTTGTTGGTGTCGTTCTTCCAGATCTTCCTGCATCTGAGCTTCTAAGGTTCACAGATGCAGCTACTGCAGATGCAATTGAAGTTGAAGAATTAGGTGCACTTGTTCAAGATGAAGAAGAAGAAGAGGAGATTGTGGAGGAAGTTTTCGTAGATAAAGACGGACACATCATTAGTGCTGAAGAAATGGATGGAGAATACGAAATTATTGAGGAAACTATAGAGGTTGATGATGATTCTTCTGAGGGAGAAATCGAGCAACCTGCTGTAGTTGAAGAGATTCTCTCTATTACTGATGAAGACGTATCAGAGCCAGAAGAGATTCCCCTTGTTGCTGATGAAGAAGAGGAAATCCCAATTGCATCAGAGCAGATGCATTCAGCCGTTGAAGAAGAGGCACCAGAGGAAATTCCGTTTATTGCGGACGAAGAAGATTCTGAAGATCAGGAGGTTGGAACGCCTCCCTTTGAAGCATCTGCAAGTGGATTGTTAGAAGAAGATGATATACCTGAAGAACCACCTGCAACCGAATACTTGGCTGAGGAAGAAGTAGTTTCAATAGATGAACCCATTGAGGATTTCGTTGAACCTGAAGAAGAAATGCCATCCGCTGAAGGTTTAGAGGTAGCTGAAGAAGGTGAAGAAGAGATTCCCATGTCATTAGAAACCTCTCCCGAAGCGATGTCAATGGCTGAATCTTGGGTGATTTCCGTTGATGGAATTGATCAAAATGCAGAGTCAAGTACACTGGATGATATCCTGGTTGAGGCTATAGATGAAGACGACTCAGCATCAAGAGAACCTCTTGAAGAAGAGCTAGGTTTCTCGTTTGTGAAAGATGAATCGGAAGACACGCACAAGATTGCAAAAGAGATAATCTCAGAGGCCCTTGATGCTGATGATATAATTTCTGCAGAGATTGATCGGGTGTCAAAAGATGAATTGGATGTTGCACTTGAGGCATTTTCAAGTGATGAAACAATGCCTTCTGCAGGCGAATCTGAAACCACAGAAGAAATAGCAGAAGAAGCTCTCAGGGAATTGGAAGACATCTTGGGTCCCGTAGACGAGCCATCCGAGCCTGAGAAGGAATCATCAAGTGATGAAATACAAGATGACCTTGATGCACTTGATGCTCTCTTTGCTCTGATGGCTGAAGACGAGGATAAAACTCAGGAATAGTACTTTTATCGCTAGTGCGGAAGACTGATTTGTCATTTGCCTTCTGTTAGGCATAGAGGTTTCATGGCATGAAGCTAAATGAAGTTGTGATTGGCCAGAACGTGTCCGAGTTAATTGTGAGGATTGTGTCCATTGCCCCCGCGAGGATTGTATCAACACGTAGCGGCAGAAAGACACAGCTAAGGGAGGTTTTGGTGGCTGATGAAACTGGAACCGCTATTCTTTCACTCTGGGGGTTCAAAGAGGCCAAAGAAATTCTTGCTGGAAATGTTGTTAAAATTACAGATGGTTGGGCAAAGGAGTGGCAAGGCAAAATGCAATTGACGCTTGGTCGCGCTGGCTCCATTGAAGAGATTCCAGATGATGGATCCCTCCCACAATCAAAGGAGCTCTTGAAAAATACCGATAGCAAACGCAAATGATCTCTCTGATTAGTGGTGGTGATTCATATGTTACACGTTTATCTATCCGGTCCCATAATTCATGAAAATCTTCGAAAGGATGATTTCTATCGAGCCGTTGTTAGCTATCTGGCGTTACGAGGGTTTTCCGTTTTTGCACCTCAATTCTTTGGCCCAGCTGAACCTGTTGAGATTTATACAAGAGATGTCAAGAATGTTCGAAAATGCGATTTCTTGATTGGTGAAGTATCCAATCCCTCTCTTGGCGTTGGAATGGAAATCATGTTGGCAATAGAGCTTGATACACCCGTTTTATTATTCCGACATCGCGAGGCGGACCCATTGTCAAAGATGGTTTTAGGGGCTGATGGCAAAGCACTCTTTGAGTACTCCTCCACAGATGAAGTGATTCAGATTCTGGAACGCATAAAGTTGGAAAATCTTGTCTTTCATTATTGTGAGAAATGCAATACAAAAATAGCTGAAGACGTTCAAGGTCAATATCGTTGTGTACAATGTGGTATTGATCACTGAATGAGGTGCAAACGATTTGGAGAAGGTCCCTGAGTCTGTTGAATCAAGTCGCCCTCAAATTACCCTTCTACTGCTACTCTCGATTTCTATGGTTTCTTCGGCAAGTATTCTCATTCGGTTTAGTCACTCTGACCCATTAGTTATTGTATTTTGGAGAACCCTTTATGGTGCTATTGTAATGGCATCTTTAGGATTGGTCAGAAAAGATGGACATGCTTTTAGAAGCCCATTGATGAAGAAGAACTGGTATTGGCTTGTTGGAATCGGTATTGTTCTAGCATTTCATTTTTCAACATGGTTCACTTCATTGTTCATGACAACAGTAGCAGCCAGTGTTGTGCTTGTCAACACATCGCCCATTTTCACAGCAATCCTTTCCACTGTTGTTTTAGGTGAGGCTCTTCGGAGAAAATCGTGGCTAGGTGTTGCTGTTGCAGTTGTTGGAGCGGTTCTTCTCGCTTGGAATGATTTTACCATTTCCGGAACCGGCGCTTTAGCTGGGGATTTGCTTGCACTTCTAAGTGGACTATTTCTAGCCATATATTTCATTGGAGGACGAAAATACGCTAAAGGATTACCCATTTCCGTTTATACTACTGTTGTCTACATCACGGCTGCTGGGATAACATTGGTTCAATGCATTACACTTGGCATTGATGTTCTTATTTTCGAACCAACAGAGATTCTGATATTTGTGGCGCTTGCTATTTTCCCAACTGCTTTGGGTCATTCAGTAAACAATTACTTACTCACACTCGTACCAGCATATGTTGTATCATCTGCAGTATTAGGTGAACCAATAGGTGCGACTCTTTTGGCTGCCATTTTCCTAGGCGAAATACCCAACCCCTTTACATTGGTAGGATTTGCTGTGATCTTGTTGGGCATATCTCTTGTATTGGCTGATTTAGCTGCAAATGAGAGGAATCGAATGCAATTACCCCTTGATGACACCTAGTGGCCTCAGTCGAACCGCTTTCGTTGCTATACCAAGCTCGTCTGACACTCGAACAACTTCATCAACATCCTTGTAGGCACCTGGGGCTTCTTCAGCAATTACCATTCCGGATGTTGCTTTAACGATAATTCCCTCCCCAGCAAGGCCATCTTGAACATTTTTTCCAAAGAATTCCTTTTTCGCCCGGGATCTGCTCATGAATCGGCCAGCGCCATGTGCAGTGGAACCAAATGATAATTCCATTCCTTTTTGATTTCCAATCAAAATGTATGACGCTGTTCCCATGGTTCCTGGAATAATGACTGGTTGACCTACCTGCTTATACGCTGCAGGCGTTTCTGGATGATTTGCTGGGAATGCCCTAGTGGCTCCCTTTCTATGGACAACAACCTTCCTTCTCTTCCCATCTATTTCATGCTCTTCAACCTTTCCCATATTATGAGCAACATCGTAAATGAGATTCATGTCCAGGTCCTCAGAAGAGCTTCCAAGTACTTTGGAGAATGCATCCCGTGCCCAATGCATCATGGACTGCCGATTTGCAAATGCATAGTTTGCAGCAGCGCTCATCGCTCCAAGGTAAGCTTGCCCTTCTGGAGATGTTGTTGGTGCACAACAGAGTTCTCTGTCTGGTACTTCGATATTGTATTTTCTCATAGCAGTAGTCATCGTCTTGATATAATCCCCACAGACCTGGTGCCCGAGTCCTCGAGAACCACTGTGAATCATTAACATGACTTGCCCCTTCCTGGTGATGCCCATTGCCTTTGCGGCTGCCTCATCGTAAATATCATCAACAACCTGAATTTCCAAGAAGTGATTTCCTGATCCAAGAGTACCCACTTGTGAAAAGCCTCTTTTCTTGGCTTGGGGTGAAACCTGATCCGGATCTGCGAGATTTATACATCCATTCGCTTCTTGGTGCTCAAGGTCTTTCTCCCATCCATATCCATTCTCAACTGCCCATTTAGCTCCGCCGTTTAGAACATCATCGACACCTCTTCCGCTCGCCAAATGGATTTTGCCTTTCTTTCCTACCCCTGTTGGTATTTCATTCCATAGTTGATCAATGAGGGATTTTATTTTCTCTCTGACATCATTAAAATCGAGATTTGTGCGAATCGCCCTAACTCCGCAATTGATGTCATATCCAACACCACCTGGGGAGATAACTCCTGCATCATAATCTGTAGCAGCTACTCCTCCAATAGGGAATCCATATCCTTGATGACCATCAGGCAAAACAATGCTATGTGAGTAAATTCCTGGCAAGCTAGATGCATTAACAGCTTGCTGAAAGGTCTTGTCTTGCTGCATCTTCTTCACTAAGCCATCGGAAGCATATACTCTCGCAGGAACTCGCATCCAAGGTTGAGTACCCTTTGGGATCTCATACATATTCTCTGCTATCTTCTTAAGTTGCATTCAAGTCACCTATTAGCGGTATATTGAGGAATCGCGTCAGATGGGCTATAAGGCTTGTGACATGTGAAATTAACAGCATTGTTAATTAGCACCTATGTACACATCGCATCTAGGGCTAATGCCCACAATCAAAGGAGGTCTGATGCGACAAGTGCCTGATGTGCGTCTAACAGCATTGGTAAACACCCACGGTTGAAGTTGTAAGGTCAAACAGGATGATCTCACTAGGCTCCTACAGAACGCAGGATTACTTCCGATAGATGCTCAATGCCACGAGCTCGTTGGCGAGGATGCTGTTGTTCATATTGTTAACGAACAAGTTGCCGTGGTTGAGAATGTGGATGTTTTCACGCCCATTCACGATGACCCACGTACACAAGGCGAGATTGTTGCTTGCAATGCAACGAATGATGTCTTCGCAATGGGCGTTACAGATATTGTTTCTCTCCAAGCACTTCTTGCATATCCAAAAGATCTCCCGGAGAACATCCCCGTTGGAGTTCTAAAAGGGATGAACGCTTTTGTGAATCGTCTAGGCATCAGTGTATCTGGTGGCCAGACAATCACGAATCCCGTTCCTGTATTTGGAGGAATTGCAATGGGAGTAATCCACCCAAAGCAAGTGGTCTACTCTCGTGGAGCAAAACCTGGGGACACTGTTCTATTAACAAAGCCACTTGGGATTCAACCTGCGATGAGGTCATATCGGGACC
>JARGGA010000634.1 GCA_029210805.1 Candidatus Thorarchaeota archaeon | reverse complement strand
GCAACCAACTTGCAACCTATTGGAACCACGAAATCAATACCAAACTCACAACAGATACCATGCAAAACATGGCACTTGAGATGAACTTCTCAGAATCTACATTCATTGAGGAACCAACATCCGGGGAATATGCGGCCAAAGTTAGAATATTCACTCCTGCGCGCGAGATTCCTTTTGCTGGACACCCCACGGTGGGAACTGCATTTGTCCTGAAGCATCAAAACCTAATTAACAAAGATGTATCAGATGCAATCCTCGAATTGGGAGTAGGTCCAATTCCGGTAGATTACCTACCTGATGGTTCAATTAGAATGCGACAGAATGAGCCTGAGTTTATGGATATCTGGGGGGACAAAGTTTCCCTTGCATCAGCATTGAATATTGAACAAGAAGACATTGCAACGAGTTCACCAATGCAGTGGGTCTCTACAGGATTCCCCTTTCTGATTGTTCCATTAAAATCCCTAGACGCAGTCAAGCGTGCCAGTCCAAATCCATCCGAGATTCTCGGATCTTTAGACGGACCGATAAACAAGCAGGTAATGATTTTCAGCACTGAAACTGAGAATGAGGACTCACATGTTCACTCTAGGATGTTTGCTCCGGAAGTTGGTGTTGTAGAAGATCCGGCCACTGGAAGTGCTGCCGGTCCACTAACAGCATATCTAGAACAATATGGAATTCTCAACAGAGAAAAACGTGGAGAAGATATTGTAATAGAACAAGGTTATGAAATCAAGAGACCGAGTCGTATTGTTGGCAAGGTGATTGGTGAGGACGATTTCGTTGGTGTTTATGTTTCAGGTCTAACTAGACTAGTTGCTGAAGGGACATTCTACTTAGACACCTAAAAAGAAAGCAAAGATCAATATGAGGTATACTTTATCCCCAAGCAATATCTATGACTCCAATACGACGATTATCATTCACAAATTGAATACACGTATTGTTGTGAAAAGTAGAATGTTCAACAATTCATCTAGAAAAATCCAATGCCGTGATGACACCGAACCACATTCTATTGTATCTGAAAATGCAATTAGAAAATCGAACAAAGCTCCCTCGGATGTTGATTAGGCCCTCATATGCCTCAACATCTCCATATTCAATAATGCAGTTATTGAAGTTAGATTCTCTGGAACAGTGGAAGAAATAAATTAATCCACTCCAATCCAACGAACATGTAGTTGAGGTAAATGTAATGGGGTGAGTTGCATTACCCATGGATCTAATATTTCCCTCGCAGTAAATTCCTCCTGACGCTCCAAACTCAACTACTACACCAGGATGAATCACCAAGGATTCATCAGATTCGATATAAAGAACATCGGAAATTGTAATTGGACTCATATTGAGAAACCAAGTTGTAGTAGTAGCAGCTAACTCAATTTCGGCAGTTTCATTTGTATCAAGCTCTTCGTTGCTTGAGAAGCTGGAACTAGTGGGAGAGAAGGTGAATAGGAGGACTAGGACCAAAAGTATCCCTAATCCGCTCAGTCTATCCATTCTCATCCCTCTATCACGCATCACAAAAGTTTACAACTTTATAGAACGAAAAGAAGGAGAGATTAGATATTTCGTAAATTAGGTTGGGAATGAATGCAATATCTTCCATACCTTAAAAGCAGAAGATCAGTTCCGAAAAAAAGTGTACCCCTGAGGATTTT
>JARGGA010000633.1 GCA_029210805.1 Candidatus Thorarchaeota archaeon | reverse complement strand
GATGGAACTTATTGGGGTCGAGAAGATTTCAATCGGGCTCATGTAGCAGAACAACTATCGAATATAATCCAGAAGAAAGGTCCAGTAATAATTCCAAGTTTTGCTGTTGGACGTTCACAGGAGATTCTCAAAATACTTGACACCATGGGAATCACCAAGCATCGGAATGTTATGGTGGCGGGCATGGCAGAGAGAGTGACAAAGATTGTAGGATTAACTGGCGAATGGCAAGGGATGAAGAAAAATAAGAGCGAGCTTGAGAAAGATGATATTCTTGTTGCAGGAGGAGGAATGATGGGAGGAGGTCTCGCACGGTATCACTTCGAACAACATCGTGACAATCCTGATGCGGCGATAATACCATGTGGATATCTTGCCCCGAGAACAACAGGTTGGAATTTGATGAATGGATACGAGCCCCACAAATGCCATGTGGAATATGCCAGATTAAGTGCACATTCATCTGCATCTAATCTTCAAAATTATATCAAATCATGCAAGGGAAAGAAAGTCATGGTACATACTCCAGTAGTTGAAAATCCAAAGAACCTGATTATTCCGGAGCTGAATGAAAGAATGACGTTCTCAATATGATCTATGCAACAACTTCTAGAACGCCATCAAGAACCAACTTCGTCGCCACGAATTTCATTGCAGCAAGACTCACACCAACCTTCTTTACAACATGTTCAAGGGGTGTGGCACCATCACAGAAGTTGACAAATCTAATTACCGCATCTCCATAGGCTTTCTCAGTATCTTCATCTACTTCTCCAATCTTTTTGAGATGACTCTCAGGACTAATTTCGACCTTGTAATCAACCCATCCAAATTTCTGTAGGATTTGAAGGCTACCAAGAACCTGTTCTCTAGGCAAATCAATTGCTCGTACTAGACCTCCTACAGTTGTCGTACCATCAATTGCACTCCTGACTTCCACTATCGCCCTTCCTACATCTCTATTGGCAAAGGGTAATCCTTTACCAGCTTCTCGCACACGGATTATATAATCGAGACTTATGGGTCGTAGTGGCAATTCTTGTAGAACATGGTAAATGGAGGTTTCAAAAGAGGTCTTGTTTCCATCCCAGTTCGTCCAAATATCAGCATACATAGCCTCAACTTGAACCAAGAGGCTTGCCATGATTTTTCTAAGGCGCTTTTCCTCACTATCATTGGTAACAATCAGAGACATCACAAAATGCTTAGATTTCTCAACCATTACCAGATTTCCCTCATGCTCTATTGTTTCAAGAGCATCGACGGTATCAGCAGTACCATCTGACGCAGAGTCTATTCCACCGAATGAATCAAGAGCTGATATTAGAGATGCCACAGCTGTAGTATCGGTGACTTCATCTGCATAATCTAGATGGTAAGCCACATCATAGAAACCCTCCTGCTGGAGAATCATAAGCATTGCAAGTACCTTTGTCGGTTGGGCGACTCTTGTCGCTACAGGAGGAGGCTCTTTCCCAGTAGATACTACGTCTTTTCCCGTCGTTTTAGTTTCATTCTGACCGAGAATCTTAGCAAGTTCGGCTTGCTCATCAGTATCAGTAGTTGTATCTAGATCATCACCATCTTGATACGGCACGGATTCAAAACCAGAATCAGCGACACGCTTTTCCCCATCTTGAAGCTCAGGACGATGTACATCCTCAGTCTTTCTT
>JARGGA010000632.1 GCA_029210805.1 Candidatus Thorarchaeota archaeon | reverse complement strand
TTACGGTTCTGGTGAGTATCTCATAGAAATCAACAGTGTTGCTCTTGGTGATATCGGGGTATTCGTACTAAATATCACAGCTGCAAGGAGCCTTATTCCATTCTACTCTCCCGTATCTAGAGATGTGACCTCACGAGTCATACACAGAGCAACCCAAATTCTTCTCACTCAAACACCCGGAGAAAGTCCTTATCTTGAAAATGTCACTTTCAGATTCAAATTCGAGGATGTTTTGACGGGAGCTCTGATCACGATTGATAAAACACATATCACTATTCTACACGGACCTTCTCTAATAGCGTTGCTACCCAACCAGTATTCCTTAACACCCTATAGCACGTTCTATGAGATATCAATCAACTCAACAAACCTTGACAGCTCTCTGGTATCTGCGCACCAGATAACCATGACAATTGACAATAGTGCTGGCATACCCTTCTACGCCGTGCGTAGTGTGACGACTTATGCTACAACTGTCGTCCGTCCAACTCAGATACTCTTCCCCCTCATTGGAGATACACCCTTTGGAAATAATATTACCATTGAACTTGATTTCATTGATTACTTGACCAAGATTGGAATCGATGGAGCTGTGATTTCCATTGAATGCTCTAACTTGACGAACTTTATCAACTACACATCTAATCCCGGTGGTGGAGCATACTTAATCAAAATACCTAGCATCCAATTTGGAAATCTTGGTATTGTTAGATTCAACATCACTCTTACTAAGGTGGGATACCCGTACTACGCAATCCGCACAGCTTCTCAGGTTCCTGCTCAGCTTAGATTCGTTTTCACTTCATTGACCTCTGAAACACCAGCTGCTGGCTCAATACCTGTTGGTGACCTAATTGTCGTGAATCTGACTCTTATTGATAGAGACCATGCCCTCCCAGTACTGAATGCTATATTCATGTCCTCATGGGCAGAAGGTACAGATGCTATATTTGCTGAGATTGGAGATGGATTTTACACACTCACAATAAATACAACCGGGCTCAACGCAAAGGCATACATCTTTACAATCCAAGCAGAGCTTCTGTATCATCAGACAGCAAACATCACCGTGGAGATACAGCCCGGCGCAGCTATTGTAGAGATTCTTCTTGATCGAACTGCATACTTTGCATCGTGGGGTGAAACTCCATTTGTTAAATTCAGTGTGCAAGAGCCATATCACGGAACATATGTGAGTGGTATGAATGCGACCCTTCTCTTCAACGGACAGATTTACCTCTTCACCGATGTTGGTAATGGAACCTACACACTCTATCTTCCAACATCCGATGCTCCATATGGAACCTATAGTCCACGAATAACAGTCACTCAAAACCTCTATCAAACACGACAGAAATCTTTCACACTTGTCGTGAACAAGGCAACTGGACAAATTGTTGTAGAACGAACAGACTTCTCGATTGTTGTGAACACCTCGGTTTACATCTGGGTTTACCTCAATGACACAATTCTCAATACACCAGTATCTGGTGGCTCTGTAACTGCAGAATGGAATACCACATTGCTCACACTGGTTCAAAATGGTACTGCTGGATTCTTTGATACTATTGTTGATGCGAGTGGGATTCCAATTGGATCGACAGAATTAGTGATTATAGCTTACTCTGACAATCATGTATTCCTTGACGCACTCATTGACATCTATATCGTTCCAATA
>JARGGA010000073.1 GCA_029210805.1 Candidatus Thorarchaeota archaeon | reverse complement strand
CTCGTAGAGTAACTAATCGACGTGCGCGTCCGAAAGCCCAAAGGAAGAAGCCTTCTCAAGGGAAGTCCTTACTCTCCAAAAAGGAACTAGCATCAGGTTTCGGAGAGTCCGCGGCCGTTCACCATGCTCAGTCGAGCCTTTCCGATTTTAGCGATAATATCGAAATGGGTGATAATGACCCTACCGTGGTAAGAACTGTGGAAAATCTCTCTGTCACTGGGAGTGATGAATCAGTATCAAAACAGGAAAAAGAAGCCAGGTCTGTAGGAGGGATCCCATCTCTATGATGACAGACAATGCTCTTGCTAATTTTGAATTTTATCTCCTCTGACATATGCACACATCCTAACCGCGCGTGAACGCGATATTATAATCCTTGACGTGGGTTATCTACAATATAAAAATGATGTTTTGCCGAATACTATGTCGACATAATACCAAGCTTTGATTATATTTGGGGCGTCGGTAAAATTACAATAATTCCTCGTACTTTGAGGTGCCATTCAAGTAGATAAAGCTCTTTTGGCGAGTGTAGGGAAGGTTAATTTCGACCTCTTCATGTATTTTCGATATGTTGCGTGATTGGGCCGTATTGATTAGTGGTACATGGTCCAAGATAGATGCTAAAATTTCAGGCGAATTCGGATTAGATTCGGTACCCTGCCCAGTGGAGATGAGAGCAACTTCCGAAACAAGACCAGGATATTTTGGAGGGTGGATAGAGCAAGCAACCTTATTCCTAACAAACGAGTGCCTGAGGGGAGATATACCACATATTGGAGTATTAGCAAGAGAGTATATGCGAACTGCGCTGGAGAAACAGGATTTTGAAAAGACCATCCTTGAGGATTTCTCGCTTGCGTATGGAGCATTTTGGGTCCCCAGTAAGAAACTGAATAACTGGTATAGTGAATGGAATTCATACAGACCTCATAAGGGGGATGAATTCACTGGCATTTTTCATCCTACAGCCGCGTTTCAGCTTTTCCAAACTTTTTCGGGTTCAGATTATTATGGGAAGCTCCTAACCGAATACCTTCTCATGAAAAAGATGGGTCTGGTTCTGTCTGAACAAGAGTACATATTACACATGTTGGAACGAATGAGAAAGTTCTCCGTCAAGCTGAATACAACAGATTTTAGCCTTATCAGGAGATTACTTGAAGATCCTCAGGCATCACGAAGTGAACTCGCTAAAGAAACCAATACGTCAGTCTATTGGGTATCACGACGGCTTGCTTCTCTTCAAGAGCATGAAATACTAGAGAAGCAACGCGAAATATTCTATCCTTGTCTAGGTATGAAGCAATCTTTGGTCCTGTTACAATGCCCAGAGCAATCAGACCCTTACGATTATGTTATTGACTCACCTTTTCTTCATTCGGCATCTCGTGTGATTTCAGGTACCTATGATTTAGTAGCACATTTTCTCGTGCCAGACAACTACGAAAGTGCAAAGCACCTTAGAACCTTTCAAACAATCCTATCAAATCGTCAGGTGCAATCGGAGATTTATGATATCGAATCGATTGGGTCAGATTATTGCTTTGACCACTATTCAACTACAAAGCATAGGTGGGAACTCCCTTGGGAACTATTTGGACCACATCTGAAGCGAATATACGATGAGAGCCTTGGAGATCTCATTGTTCCTTCAACAAAACAATGCACAAAAACCACAAAAAAACTGGATGAGCTTGATTTGCGCATTTTAAGCGAATATCAATGTGGTCACTCGATGCGGGAACTCCGAAAGAAGTTGGGAGTGAAATATGAAAAACTCGTAGGTCGACTGAATGAATTGAAGGCAGAAGGACTTGTTGAGGAAAAATACAATCTTCACCACATTGGCCTCAATGAAACATTAATGCTCAATATTCCCAGCTTTGAATATGGCGAGTCAATTGCAGCATGGGCGCAACGGTTACCTTTCACGAAGTTTCTACTAGGACCGGATGGTGAAATGAACTTGATCCTTCATCTGCCGGACGGTGGATTACAAGGCATGGCTCTTACTCTTCAGACCTTGTTAAAAAGTATCAAGCCAATGCTTCTTGATTCTCACGAGCTGGTGGGTACATGGTATGCTCCTCAGAACTCATGGTTTGAACATGTGGCTGGTCTGTGGGATGTTAAGAAACAAACTTGGAAATCTCCTGAAGAAGATATTCTGAATTGGTTCGGAAGCATACCAGAAGGGTAGTTCCTCCTCTAAACGAAATTGTATAGAAATGATTATTTTTGTTCACTTTTGTTACCTATTTTCGGGAAGAGTCTTGGTTGCATGCATGATGCGTGGCTAAAATGCGCAAAAATGTATTTTCGGCGTGTTTTAAAATCGAACTTCTTCAGACCATTCTATTATATACTAATTCTGAGTTGTTACTAGTATACGCCGCAAGTACCGCGCCACCACGAAATTACTCAAGAAGTAATCCGCGCTTGAGGGAATGGTGGAATGGGGGGGACCCATTTCCCCTCCTTAGTACTATTGGTCTTCTGAATTCTCATCTCTAGCAAACCTTCCTCTATCATCCCGAGTGACGCAATGGCTTTGTGCTGTTGCAGTCACTCTTCGAACCACATTTTGATGAATGACTAATGCTGCCTATTATATCAATACACTGTCTACTAAAGAGCTTCTGGTACCAATTCCTCAATCTTCTTGAGGGATGCGATTGCTTCCTCAGCAGTCAGCTCAAATATCAAAGGGCCATCAAAGCCATTTTTCAAGAGCTCCATGAGGAATTCTCGTATGGGCATATCACCAGTTCCAAGAGCCTTATGATCAAAGAATCCCTTCACACCGGGTTCTGATGCCTTGCCATCGTGTAGATGCAATTCGCTAATCTTGTCCTTATGCTTCATGTAAAATTCAAGAACTGATTCATCGCCAGATTGTTTTGACAATAGGTGGCCAGTATCAAAGCAGATGCTGGTGTTGTACTCATCCACTACATCTCTTGTGAAATCAAATGGAAATTCTAGGTTCTCTATGGCAATCTGCTTGGGGTCAATCTCAGTTCTAGTGATTATTTCTTCAATACTTTTTGCAGAGTATGCAGTCGTTTGCATATTGATCATATTTACCATTTCTTGAGGGAAATTAAGTTGTGAGAATTCTGTTGCCAATGCACCAGTACTGTGGAGAACATATACTTCTGGTTCAAGTGGTGCTAGAAAGTTGATCGTGCTCACAACACTCTCAACACTACCATTTCGCACATGATCATTGAACGTTGCTAGTTCAAGAGACCATAAGGGAAGGTGGACGGTGTATGTGTGTTCTTTCTCATCCTTGAGCTTGTTCAACCTATCAATTGCATTTCCAGAAAGGGATCCAGGAATGATATTCTGGATGTCTGCGGTCAGCTCGATTACAGAGATGTGCTCAACTTCCAATGCGCTACGAACATACTCAACTATATCAAAACGAGAGAAATCTAAAATCCCCCTTGAAAGTATTCGCTTGACGATTGGTTCAAACTCAAGAGGTACTAGTCCAAATCTCATAATCCGACACCTTGGATGGAAAAAACGGGGGGATACACCCCCAAAACTCTATCCCTCGATGAGAGCGAAGAGCCATGTATTCCTAGAATAGAGTAAGTATCCATTGATTCAACTGGAAGATGATTGGTAGGAACAACGTGGCTGTTAGGGATATCACAACCAACAGCGTGTTGATAGATGGACCGGCTGTGTCCTTGAAAGGATCCCCCACCATGTCGGTCGCCTTACGCCCACCTCCAACTCGAGTTAAACATCGCTAACGAGCGATGTCACGGAATATGACGGCCTTCATCGGGGTACGTCGTGGTAGGAGGGGTGAGCGCTTGAGGATACGCTCGATTGGGAAAATTCCGTAACGAAAAACAGACCCCTCAACCACTCGTTTCACCGTCAGCGAAGAATACACGTTGTGCACAAACATACAGCACCATATAGTTTTATGTCCATCACTAGCTGATGAAACATTCTGGAGGAATCTGTACTCAGAGCCGTTGAAAACAGGACCATGTATCAGGATTTAGTCAATCTACTCCGGAAGTGAAGCATAACAACACAGATTGGTATACCAAATATTGATGCAATCAGGACATAGCCCAATGGATTAAGGGAAATGCCAGCTTCCAGTATGGCGGTCGTGTTTCCGAGGATTTCCGTAGTTTGGAGTGAATCCCATATGGTGGTCTGGGCAGTCCAACTGGTCAGATTCCAACAGAATTCGGTCCACAGGAGCAGACTTGAGGGGTTGCACACAGATTGTACTCCATTAGATAAATAGATCTTTATCCCATCCAACCAAAGATACTCGCCTATTGTGAGGGGCTTTGTAAGATTGTCTAGAAACACCGCCCCTAACCAATTCCCTTGACTTCCTACACTAGTCCAGAACATATCAGGCCGATACATCTCATATTCCGGAATATCATCTGTCCAGTAGTCATAGTTCATTGTACCATTGACATATGCATAAGGATAGCTGAATATCTTGTCAACTGCAAGACCTACCGGAGATTCGACAATCACACCCGATTCAATCATTATAGGATAGAATTCAAAACCAGACATCAGAAGATTTGGCGTGCTGGCGAATATCTGTAAGCCGATTCGAATTGGACAAACCACTGTTGTGAGAAATCCATCTATTACGATAGAGAAATTCACACCATCCGTTGCTGCAAGGTTCGATATTGCTCTGGTTTCGGTCACTCCAGATGAGCTAAGGAGAGTATCCCTTCTCATTTGTATTGTATGCGGGAAACCAGCTAGTCCTATAAGTAATAACACAATCAGAATAGGAACCAGAGTTCCTACTCTGATTTGCATCAGACCTTTTGGATTGCATTTATCCCATCTATTATACATGACAGGCGGGATTCTCTCCAGTCCTCCTAATATCCATTTGGAGTCTGTTCATCTGTCTGGGTTTTTGCTACCGAAGTAGCCGATACCACACGAGAACGATCATCTAAGGCGATTCGTTCATTGTTCCTAGTGATTGGCAAGTTGTAAGCCACAAGTCCAACAGAGCAATCTATCGACTCATTAGGAGTTGCTGCATCTTCTTCGGACTCCTCACCGATGGTCGTATAATGTCCCTGAGATTTGAGCAAGAACGTGAACTTTTCGTAATTGGGTTCATGCATTCTGAAACAGAGATTGATGTAGTTTCCTGGTAAGAGCTCTGCATACTTGGTATCAGTCTTTCTAAGAAGTCTTGTAATGTCATCCCCGTTTGAATTTGTAGCACGCTTCAGATTCACACTTCGGATTGAGAGAACTTGCGTTACTGATGTATCAAGTCCGACATAATCGAGTTTATGCTCAGCTGTCCAAACAAGACGGACCTCAATGTTTCCTGACCATTCTTCAGTTAGAGGAGTCAAGTCAACAACTTCATAGGCCCATGCCTCTCTTGGATGTACAACAGCGTAAGTTATCCAGCCATCTGAATAGGGTACTTGTACTTCTATGGAAAATGGAGTTTTCATATCAGCTCTCATTACCAGTTTGAGTGGTGAAGATGTGGCTGGTCGGGTGAATGTAAGGTAGAGGATATCTCCAGGAAATCCGTGGAAATAATCTCCTCCCACTTCAGAAATTGACTCGAAGCAATTTACTTCGTCTTCGTCAAAAGCTGATATTGGTGATACTGGGTTCGAAAATGTCACCAGTTCTCCGTCCGTCGTAGAAACCAATGTTGTACCCTGTGGATGGCTTGCAACAAGTAAGTTGACAGAGTCAATCCAAGAGTGTTCATTCTCAAACTCAACAAGTCTAAGGTTATATTCATTTGAATTCGAGTTTGGTACGATTGGTTGCTGTAGTGCATAGTAGTCCGAAACATCGGTTCCACCACTTGTTTCGCTGGCAGGTAGGATATCGTTATCAAGAACGTATCCAGTTCCATTCCAACAGGCGATATACGGACATCCACCACCACTTGGAGGTGGCTCAACATAGGGCACAAATGTGATAACATAGCCCGTACCTTGAGTGGTAGTCGTATCCCAGTAGTACTCATTCCATTCATGCGATACACTATCAGTATTCTTCATTACATACACTGTATCATAGGACTGATATGAAGATAGACTGCTGCTGAATCCAAAGGGGATATCTCCTTCGAATTTTGCCCAATCTGTTATTTGATCTTCAAGTTTCAACTTGCAGGACAAGTCAAAACCGAAGTTTGTAGATGACATATCCGAAAATGTTTTTATTTTCGTTCCATCAGTCGCACTTGAGGGACCTAGTCTAAGAAGATCATCTCGGGTGGTTTTTGTCCTTGTTTGTGGGTAAGGAGTTGATTTGAAACCACTATCAGGATAAAATTGGCTAGGACGCCAGTACTCATATTCACCCATCTGCCAGAACATGTACCAATCAATATAGTGGAGATACTCGAATTCATACGTATAGAATATGGTGTATTTTTGTCCTTCGCTAGCTGAGTATGTTGATTCGCTGCTGAGAGCGAAATTATTAGTACCAGAAAGGGATAGGGGGCCACCGTTTGCAGAATATCTTGTTTTTGTTGAGGATGTGAATTTAAGAGTAGATTCAATCCTCAAGTGCGACGAAGAGTGTATCTCCGACATTGCTACATCTTCCATCCCAAGATCGCGTTGTTCCACAAGTTGGTGGTAGATAATGGGATAATCATCCGTACCTACTGTAACTGAACCAGCGCTTTCGGGGCAAACTTGTTGTGGATCTAAAGAACTCTCAGTACTGGTATGGGACTCAGGATTGTTCTCTTTGGTATCAATGTACATGTTGTTGTTACACACTGGATATTGGCTGACAAAGTTGGTATAGGCGTCTTCAGAACCAAAATATGCAAGAAGAGCTTCTTTTGAAACTGTACCCGCCGAGGTTAATACACTGTCTACCCGACCTTCCCAGACAAGACCCAAACCGCATCTGTAGAAACTGTATTCTGGAAGACATATACTCTCCTCGAAAGGAGTTATAGAATCTACAGCCTCGCCAATGTCTCTTGTTGACTTAAGATTATTATCAGTTTCTAATGTCCTTTGATTTGATTGATCGTTGCTCGCTTCTTGCGACAAGTACTGGTTGCTGCTCCTTTTTGTTGCATCGCTATCAGCTGTGTTTGCAACGAGCTGGATTCCTAGTATTACAATCACGAATAACGATGATAATATAACTAGATGTTTTTTGGATAGTTTTCTCTTTTTTTCCATGTAGTAATTTCCCCCCGGATTTACTTCCACGATATGGCACAGGAGAATACCTCTCTAGGCAAGTAAGTACTTTTCCTTAAGCGATATAAGCGCTTCGAAACTCCAGGCTCTGTGTGAAAAGTCAGAAGAATTCACTTTTTTTCAAATTGTTACAAATATTGATCAACGAATGTGCGTGTTTGTCGAAAATTATTCTCATTCTATCTTGTTTTTGCTAACTGTTTCAGGCTTTTCACACAGCTCTGAAACTCCATCTTACGTACCTCTTAAAAACAGTCAACAGGTGCTTTCACTTCTGATTTCTTGAACCATTACACTTTTGGTGAAACTAAAATACGGCCTGCCCATAGTTGAGAATTGAAGATCTCATCTTGGATTTGCTCTTAACAAGTGAGCAATCCGCACGGAGATTGCAAAAAGACATCTCAATTGATAAATGCAAAAATTGTGTATACAATAGACCCGGCCTTAAAAGCGGAAAAGGCATTTTCAGGTATGGTTGAAGCTAGGATGGATGTTGCTCGCGTTAACTTCTTTCATGAGTGTCATGCATCGGCGAACGAAACGATGAATTTAATCAGTGATGTTCAAGATACTGAAGTAATAACCGAGGTGATTTTCGGAAGCCCAAGCTCCAGTAGGTAAGGGATCAATATTCCTGGTATCCAGATATCATGTCATACACCAACTGAAAAGGATCTGAATCTAGCCTCGGAATTAGAACCCGACCTGATTGCCCTCTCTTCTGTGACTGAATCTACCGATATACAACGAGTGAAAGAAATCATTCGTCAGAACGGTTCCAAGAACGTTCATGTCATCTGCATAATCGAACATCTGCTTGCCATACAGAACTATGACGAGTTCCTCAGAAAGGCTCATGATGCAATGATTGCTCGTCCTTCTTAGGTAATGCAGGAAAGTCTGGTGACATCATGCAAATCCCTCCTACCGTGATTGGCCTCGATGAGGAACTTGCCTTTTTGGTCCTTGAAAATTAACAATACTTACTCAGTGTTGTCTGATTATTTGGACTTTAGGTGTATCCTGCCGGCACAGGTGGGATACTGTGGGCCTCTGGGCTCTTCAACCGCCGGGTTACGCGGATCATCCTCAGGAATGTGTTGTTCGATCTTTCCAACAATATCCGCCGCCATGTCTGCGGTCTTTGTAAAGATTCCACCACCAGCCTTCGCAAAGAGTGCCACAGTGCTAGCTCCAAAGGAGAACCCTGTAAGAATCTCCCAGAGTAACGGAGTTTCAAGTGCTGGAAACAGAAATACCCAGAGTCCATAAAGGGATGTCAATCCAACAAGTGCTATTCCAGCAATCATGAAACCCATAACAGACCCTGCTCTGAATGCAACCATGAATGCAGGATTTAGGCCCCCTTCAGCTGCTGCAGCTGCTGTTCTTCGATTGGCTCTGGTTGCTACTGCTAGTCCAATATAGCCAGCACCCATGCTTGCTAATGATCCTAATACGTATGAGATAGCAATGGGTATGCCCAGATTTCCGAAAATCAGAGAAATGACCACCGCTAACGCAACTGTGAATGTCAGTAGTATACGATATTGAATCTTAATGAAAGAAGCAGTACCATCCTGTATGAGATTGCTAACCTCTTGCATTCGCTCGTTCCCTTCATCCGCTTCCAGCACTTTTCGATATGTGAATAGTGCAACAATGATTGCTAGAAGACCGGAGAGGAAACCAACTGATAGGAATAGAATGTCCGACATGGTTGACTCGCACGGGCTGCCGGATAACGATATTATAGAGGTTGCTATTTGTTCGTAAGTGAAAAAAGAATGAGGCAACCGTGTTCGATGATGAACACGATTGTAAATTGATATTAACGCCAGGACTTCATTGTCTGGAGTTCGTGGTTCTCAATTGCTGGGTCGACCTCTAGGACTTCGACCTTGAGCATCTGATCCCCACCTTGAATCTGTGGGAGAATATCAAGACCTTCAACCACCTGTCCAAAAACAGTATGCTTACCATCGAGATCCTTGGTTTTTTCTCGTGTGAGCACCAGAAAGAACTGCGAGCCTCCGGTGTCCCTGCCAGCGTGCGCCATCGAAAGTGCACCAGTATCATGTTTCTGCCTGTGGCCTCGAGTTTCACATGCAATTGCATATCCGGGTCCACCTGAGCCGGTACCAGTAGGGTCTCCACCCTGTACAACAAACTCGGGTATCACACGATGAAATTTCAGACCATCATAGTAGCCCTTCTGAGCCAATGTCACGAAATTCTTGACTGTATTAATAGCGTCATCATTAAACATCTCAAGCATGAGTGTTCCCTTAGTGGTTTCCATCTTGATTTTTGTCGCCAAAATAATCACCAATGTCTATGGGACGCAACCTTATTCCACTTAAAACTTGTATAATAGGACAGAAGTTGTTGAGGCCTATCGGCTTATTAGCGGATGCTCAAGCAACTTGCCTGCAACATGACAGGGCTCAAGGAATATTCCGAGGGCAGGACAACGTTCCTGACAGCAGATGTGGAAGAGCATACAGCTGAGAAGGGACAACCTACTACTGACATGCCAGTCTTTTACAACCCACGAATGAGAATCAACAGAGACCTGTCCGTACTCTTTCTGAGAGCGTACATGGAAAAGAATGATATGAAATTGTTCTGCGAACCATTGGCAGGTTCAGGTGTGAGGTCTCTCAGATACCTAAACGAGATTCCTGGGGAATTCAACGGCTTACTGTGTGACGTAAATCCAATGGCAATTGAAACTGCTACAAAGAATCTTGACAAGCATGGATTTCTTGACAGGGCACAGGTACTCCATGGTGATGCCAAGATTCTCCTATTGACAGAATCTCGTGGAAAGCGCTTCGATTTCGTTGATATCGATCCTTTCGGCAGTCCAGTTCCATATCTCAATGCGGCAATTCAGTCCCTCAATCCGCGAGGCGGACTCCTTGGTCTGACCGCTACAGATATGCCTGCACTGTGTGGTGTGTACCCCCGAGTAGCTCTTAGAAAATACGGAGGACTGTCAACAAGAGCTCCCTTCACTCATGAATTGGCAGTACGACTGCTTCTTGGTCGTACCTACTCGATTGCAGCAATGAATGGCTGCTCAATCAAACCACTTGGTATCCTCAGTACAGACCATTACATACGTGCATGGATACATATTGAGTCTAACAAAACTGAGTCGAACAAGCAAGTAGATTCTATTGGAATGATTAGACTTTGCAGAAGCTGCCAACATGCCGAGGTCTATTCTCTAAGGCAATCAGGCTCTTCGGAGTTTCTTCATGAGCAAGAGAATTGTCCAGCTGATACAGCAATAGCAGGACCGCTCTGGATAGGCGACCTCTATGATTCTAAGACCTTGGAACGCACTGTAAAACTCCATGAACTAGACCCTGAGGCGTACCATAAACGTGTTCGAGAATTGCTAGAATTAATGACCGAGGAACAGACATTGGTAAGGTTTCCATTCATGGATATTCATGATGTCTGTGATGCATACAACCTGCCCTCACCCAAGAGGAGTGACATCACAGATGTCCTAATAGCTAAAGGATATCAGGTTTCACGAACGCACTTCAGACCAACCGCAATAAGAACAGATGCACCAGTTAGAGAAGTTGTATCTATTATCAAAGATCTAATCGGAGAGTAGTAGTATGGGAAGGCCAAAGGGAAATCCAAAGAAAGAACACTACTACGTGGCTGCTAAGAAACACGGGTATCGTGCCAGATCAGCATACAAACTCAGACAGATGGCAACAAGATACGACCTTCTCAAGGGTGTTCGTATAGTCATAGAGCTGTGCTGTAGTCCCGGAGGGTGGACACAGGTTTTGAAGGAAATGGAGCCAGGATTAGAGGTTATTGCAGCCGATCTTAGTCCAATGCAACCCATTGAAGGGGTGAAATTTGTTCAAGGCGACATAACTGACGAAGAAATCATTAGCGAGATAGAAACTCTTGCTAGAGGCGCAGCTGACCTTGTGATATCGGATTGTTCGCCTAAGGTTTCAGGACAATGGAATCTTGATGTTACTCGGCAATTATTCCTTGCAGAGGCAACCTTAGACCTCGGTCATAGATTGTTGGGACCAAAAGGCAAAGTTCTTGCAAAGGTCTTCCAAGGTCCCGGATTTGAGGAGTTTATGGCACGCTCTAAATCGAAATTTGGATCTGTGAAGATGATCAAACCTGAGGCTTCACGTAAAACGAGTGCTGAAATGTATATACTAGCAATTGGACCGCGTAAAAGCGGTACCAATTGATTCAATCTACGCTTACTCAGATGTTGCCATCCAGATTTGCATCTCTTTGCATTGCGTAGGTGAGTCGGGCTGTCTGACTCCACAGCGACTTATGCGACCGCAGTGAAGTAGGACCATCTCCTGATACTGCTATCATAGACCTCTATCCTGTATCTTCTCACTGACTATCACTCCTGAGATTACCGAGGACTGTCTGTCTCAATACTGTATAGACACGCTTCTCGGTCAATCCTCTAAAGGTCAGGTCTTCTAAGAGAACCCCCGAATCATCCTCGTTGCGAAGCATTGACCATGTGACGACGAAGACAAGACCGCATG
>JARGGA010000631.1 GCA_029210805.1 Candidatus Thorarchaeota archaeon | reverse complement strand
CAAGAACATCCTTGGCTCTGAAGCGGTAATGTGAACTCCCGCAAATTCATCCTGATATTCCGATTTAGCCCATTCTAATATTTCATCGGCGCTAGTTTGTTTTTCATCCCATGAAAGTCTACTCACAACTCGTGTACTTGAACCAGCATTGACATTGATCCGGGCGTTGAACCAAACCGCATCACTCTCTTGGATTTCATTCAGTGTTTTTCTGGCACGTCTTACCGTCATCCCTGCTTGCTTGGCTATCTTTGATACCGGCATTCGGGGATCATCCATAAGAACTTTTAACAATTTGAACTGATTCTTTGTGAAACTAATCTTCATACCTCTTCGATTTGCTGGTAGCGGATTGAGTTCCACACTTTTGACACCTTGCAGACTTCTCAGATAGGAGCTAACTTCAGAGAGACCTTCTGTACCAATTTATTCTACCCACGCAACAAGCCAGCCATGTGAATCAAACCCGACTCGATTGACAAATTGATGTGCTCCTATTATATCAATAAGTTCGTCATCGTCTTGTGTGCCGTTAACTTCAACAAGTGTTAGCATTGGCTCCGCATCGACCATTGCAAAGCTCAGTCGTAAAACATAATCCACAATCACTCAGTCGTCAGTCAGTTTTTTGATTCTTCTCTTAACTGAATTTCCTGTTATTCCTAAATCTCTTGACAGAGTTTCATATGAGATTCGACAATTCCTCAGTAACTCATCAAGGATTCGTCTATCTGTTTTATCCATAGTATCCCTACTAAAGAAGGGAGGATCTCGCTAGAATAACTACAGCCGGTATAAACTGTAGATAGAGATATCGATCTCTACTCCGTACCTTCAACTAAATTTTGGTGTAAATACCATATTTCTATTACACGGTCTCCGCTTTCACTTGTTGTTAGCATCTTCCAATGAGGTTATTTGTGGAAGTCCTTCTGAAAAATTAGATTATGTGAGTGAGCACCATGATACGTAGAAAAAGAGGCATTTCAACCCGTAGTGTACAAGGGACAAGGAAAATTGAATCAGGACCAGTAGTAGAACCCATTGTTCAAACCTCTACGTTTGCTTTCAGAGATCAAGAAGAAATGCTCGGTGCAGTTAGAGGTGAATCAGGTAAACATGTCTACACGAGATGGAGTAATCCAACTACGAGAAGTGCAGAAGAAAAAATCAGTTCTCTGGAAAGCACAGAAGAAACCGTAGCTCTTTCCTCTGGAATGGCTGCCATCTCTTCGACAATGTTTGGATTCCTAAAAAGTGGTGATAAAATTATTACAAGTGATTCTATCTATGGTGGCACTGTTCACTTGTTCAACAAAATTCTACCAGCAAACGGAATAGAGGTTCATTACGCGCATCTAGATGAATTTGCAGACATGGTTTATGACCACGGAGCTCACTACAAAATGTGCTATTTCGAAACTCCTACAAATCCCTCTCTTCGAATTGTAGATATCAAAAAAGTTGCAAATGCAGCAAAAGCAAATGGAATCATCAGTACAATTGACAATACATTTGCGTCACCAATAAATCAAAGACCTCATGAAATGGGAATTGATATCATAATTCACAGTGCTACGAAATACCTTGGTGGACATAGTGATATCATTGCGGGGACTGTTTCAGGTACCGATGAACATGTGACAATTGCTCGATCAACCGCAAAACTACTTGGAGGCTCAAAA
>JARGGA010000630.1 GCA_029210805.1 Candidatus Thorarchaeota archaeon | reverse complement strand
TTGCCTCTCTTCAAGTAGATCTCACTCATTTCCCCTTTTGTAACCTTTACAATGAGTATGATTGGTATCACTACTATCAGAGTACCAACTATTTTGTTGAATACAATTTCCTCAACTGTTGCTCCAGATATCCAATAGATTTGCAAAAAGAAAACAAGAGATGCAATGAAGAACGCTAAAATGATGTGGAGGTATTCCTTCAGATTTTCTTTACTCCTTGCCCATAGGTAGACAAGTAGGAAGAGTATTGTTGTTGCAATCATATAGATTGATTTGAATGGTTCTACAAAGAAGATTGGAGTCACAAAGATTGCGAAGCCACACAGTAGCAGGATTCCAAAGATACCAGAGCGATTCAACTGTACCTCCTCCATTTTGTTCGATACGGCGTTCTACTTGATACAAATTACACCCACTTCTTTTGTATTTTTAGGGACACATCCAGGATCGTATCCATAATCGTCAAACTTATATGTAAAGGGTGCTTATGGTGATAATGGTGATAAATATGACGACGGACGATATATCTACTGATGATAATGGTGAAGTACGAACACGGATGCGAAAGAGATTCCAAGAACTCGATGAGCTCCAACGAAAGAGGGAGGAAGCAGGCGCTGCATGGGTTTTTGTCGGCTACTTCGGATTCCTGATCACATTCATTGGAGCGTTCCTGATGCTATTCTTCATAGGTATTATTCCTTTGACTTTGGAGATTTTCCTTGCTACCGGAGTGATCCTCTTTGGAACTTTTCTCATTGCCATAGCGTGCTTCCTGAGGAATTCCCCGAATATTGTCATGGCTGAGCTCTAACCTTGCAGTGACAAGAGGGTGATTATGTGACAAATGTAACGATACGAGGCATAGACGACCAAGTCTATAGCCTCTTTTCAGCTGAGGCAAGAAGGAAAGGTATTCCAATAGGAGAACTAGTGACGCAGATAATGCGTATCTTTCTTGAAGAAACAAGTGAGAGGCAGTTCAGGATTGAGAACCTGGACGAATTGACTTTGACAAAGAATGAATTGGAGTCTGTAGGCGGTCCTATTGCGTTCAGTGGGATAAAGACACTTACAATCAGCAAAGACGTTGACTGGGAACTGTTTGACCAATACGTGGACGAAATCAGAAAGTCCAAGTTGGTGATCATACCCGATACATTGACAAAATTGCAGGTTCTGACAAAGTGCAGAAACGTGGATAAAATTGCCAAAGGCTAATTCTTGAGTTCATTGTGGGGGCTTTATGCTCCCTCTCTCTTTATCAAAAAAAAAAAAACAAAACCGATTAGACAATAATCAAGCACCATCTTCACATTCCATTGTCCCAGTAGTATAGAAACAGATCTTTTGCCCAACCGAGAAACATTGAATCAGACCCAGAAAATCCTGCATAGTCCAATCGCCCCTCAATGCTCCTGAAGGTAACGACTGCTGCGTTCTCCGTAAGTGCTATTCCTAGAGGGATTTCAGGAGTCCCTTTCAGTTCGACATTCAATGGCAATTTAGTTGGTTCCAGAACAGAGTCGGGAATAAGCATCTTGATGTTGAATCCCTCTCGGACCTTCTCATCCATTATCGGCCCCATGAGCTCAGGAATGTTCCCTTCTGCTATCCCCCATGCGTATTCTTTGGCCTCCACCATTATACGTTGTCCTATATTGAGACTCTCGATAGTATCCATGAT